>JANXRI010000371.1 GCA_025353085.1 Betaproteobacteria bacterium | reverse complement strand
AGCCGAACGCTCGCACGCCAACCGCTTTCAGAAGTCGCTCGACGCATTAACCGACTGATCACCGGACGGTTGCAACAAGGCGGAAGACTGCAGAGTCTTTCGCCTTTTTCTTTTAATTTCCATGAAAGCATGACCATGCGCGAAGGCAGCCTCGAAGCGCCGACCCGTCATCCGCTGGGCTGGCAGGAGCCCGACTTTTACAACGAGCCCAAAGTCGTCGCAGAGCTCGAGCGCGTGTTCGATATTTGTCACGGCTGCCGGCGCTGCGTGAATCTTTGCACTGCGTTCCCGCATCTATTCGATCTGATTGACGAGGGCAAGACCGGCGAGATCGACGGCGTCGACAAAAATCGCTTCATTGAAGTCGTCGATCGCTGCTATCTGTGCGACACGTGTTACATGACCAAGTGCCCGTATGTACCGCCGCACCCATGGAATGTCGATTTTCCGCATCTGATGCTGCGGGCCAAAGCGCTCAAATACAAAAAAGGCGGCACGTCGACTCGCGACAAGCTGCTGTCGTCGACCGACGCATTGGGCAGGCTCGCGACGATTCCCGTGGTCGTGCAGTTCGTGAATGCCGCAAACAAGGCCCCGCTCGCGCGTCTCGCAATGGACAAAGTGCTGGGTATACATAAAGACCGCGTGTTACCGGACTATGCTGCGCAAAAATTTCGCGCGTATGCGACCCCGGACGCATCGTATGCGGTGCGCGACGGTAAGTTGACGCCCGGCAAGGTAGCTGTTTTCGCGACCTGCTATGTCAACTACAACGAGCCGGGTTTGGGCCACGATCTCTTGAAGATACTCGCCCACAACGAAATTCCGGCTGTCATCGTCGACAAAGAGGCGTGTTGCGGCATGCCCAAGCTGGAACTGGGCGATCTCGATGCAGTCGCAAAATTAAAAGACATCAACATCCCGCGGCTGGCACGTCTCGCGCGCCAGGGCTACGCCATTTTGACCGCGATTCCGTCGTGCACGCTGATGTTCAAGCAAGAGCTGCCGCTGATGTTTCCGGATGACGCGGACGTGAAAGCGGTGCAGGCGGCGATGGTTGATCCATTTGAATACCTGATCAGGCGTAATAAGGATGGGCTGCTGAAAACCAGCTTCAAAAATGGCCTGGGCAAAGTCGCCTACCATATACCGTGCCACTCGCGCGTGCAGAACGTTGGCCAGAAAACGCGCGAAATGCTTTCACTGATACCGTCGACAGAGGTCAGCACGATCGAGCGGTGCTCGGGGCATGACGGCACCTGGGGCGTTAAAAGCGAATACTTTGCTCAATCGATGAAGATCGGCCGCCCTGTGTTCAAACAGATGGCGGCGGCGGATCCCGATTTCATCAGTTCCGATTGTCCTATCGCGGGCCGGCATATCCAGCAGGGCATGGGCGAATCGCGCGCGCGCAAAGAGCATCCGCTCGCGTTGCTGCGTATTGCCTACGGTCTGTAATCACAACAAAGGAAGGTCGATGCCGCACATTACACCCGACAGCCTGATGACACTTGAGGCCTACGCAAAGGCGCGCCAAGATTTCCGGGCGCAGGTCATCGCGCACAAGAAAGATCGCACCGTTGCGCTCGGTGATCACGTGACGCTTATCTTCGAAGACGAACTCACGATACGCTATCAGATTCAGGAAATGCTGCGCGTCGAGCGCATTTTCGAAGAAGCGGGCATACGTGAAGAGCTGGCTGCTTACAATCCTCTGCTGCCGGACGGCAGCAACTGGAAAGCGACTATGTTGATCGAATATCCGGATGTCGTGGAACGCCAGACCAAGCTCGCAATATTGCGCGGGATCGAAGACCGCGTGTGGGCCGGTGTGGCCGGGAATGACCGTGTATATGCAATCGCCGACGAAGATATGGAGCGCGCCAACGCCGAGAAAACTTCGGCCGTGCACTTTTTGCGTTTTGAATTGACGGCACCGATGGTGGCCGGGTTAAAGGCAGGCGCGGATATCGCACTCGGCGTCGATCACTCTGCCTATACCGCCGCGGTCGAGCACCTGCCGGCGGCGATAAAATCGTCGCTGCTCGAGGATCTGCGGAGCTGACATGGTTTTCAAGGGCAGCTTGCCGAAACTCATGGTCGCGTGTGCGCTGATGCTGCCGCTGATGGCGTCAGCTCAGATACTGAAATTATTCGGCGGTGATGAAGACCCGGACAAAAAAGAATTCGTCGAACTCGAAGTCAAGCTGCCACCGCTGCCCAAGCCCGAAAACCTGCTGCCTTTCGAGGCCAGTGCCGCGACCAGCAACCGGTTTTTTATCGATGCCAATTCAATCCTGATCGGCGACGACGGGATCGTGCGTTACACACTCGTTGTCAAAAGTGCGAGCGGCGCCGAGAATATCTCTTACGAAGGCATCCTCTGCGAGACCCTCGAGCAAAAGTATTACGCATTCGGCCGTCGCGATGGCACGTGGTCAAACGTGCGCGCGCCGGTCTGGCGCACCATCCAGTACAAGGATATGAATCGCCAGTACGGCGTGCTTTATGCGAATTATTTTTGCCCTGACGGCAGTCCTGTTGCGTCGCCGAAAGAAGCGCTCAATCGCTTCAAGTATGGAGTGCCCGCCGGCCAGCCTCCACGCAGCGGCAATCGCCGATAGCGCCGCCAGTCAAAAACCAGCGAACTCCGCCCGGGTTTACATCAAAACCAGATTGTCGCGGTGTATCAGTTCAGGTTCGTCGACATAACCCAACTTGGCTTCAATCTCGTTCGAGGGTGTTTTCAGGATGCGGCGGGCCTCAGTCGAGCTGTAATTAACGAGTCCGCGCGCGATCTCGGCGCCGTCGGGATCGCAGCAGCCGACGACTTCACCACGCTCGAATTCGCCCGCTACTTCGTATACGCCTATCGGCAGCAGACTTTTGCGTTGATCGCGTAATGCTTTGACGGCGCCGGCGTCGAGGAGCAGTTTGCCGCGCATCTGCAGGTGATCAGCGAGCCATTGCTTGCGCGCGGCCAGCGTTTGAGTTGTCGCCTTTAATACGGTGCCGATGCGCTCACCTTGCGCAAGCCGCACCAAGACCTGTTCTTCATGACCTGATGCGATGATCGTATGCGCGCCGCTGCGCGCCGCGCGTTTGGCAGCCAGGACCTTTGTCAGCATGCCGCCAAGCCCGATGGCGCTGCCGGCGCCGCCGGCGATTTTTTCGAGTTCAGGATCGCCCGCACTGGCTTCTTGCACGAGCGTCGCGTTGGGGTCTTTGCGCGGATCCGCCGAGAAAAGCCCGGCCTGATCGGTCAGTATCACCAGTACATCGGCCTCGATAAGGTTGGTGACCAGGGCGCCGAGCGTGTCATTATCGCCAACGCGAATTTCGTCGGTCGCGACGGTATCGTTTTCATTGATGATTGGAATCACGCCGAGATCGAGCAGCGTGCGCAGAGTGGAGCGCGCATTCAGATACCGTTTGCGGTCCGCCATGTCCTCGTGCGTCAGCAGGATTTGCGATGTGATGAGCCCGTGCTTCCGAAAACGCGATTCGTAAGCTTCGATCAATCCCATCTGGCCGACGGCCGCGGCCGCCTGCAGTTCATGCACGGCGACGGGCCGCCGCTTCCAACCCAGGCGCTGCATACCTTCGGCAATCGCACCGCTCGATACGAGCAGCACCTCGCGGCCGAGTTTTCGCAACTCTGCGATCTGACCGACCCAGCGGGCGAGCGCGGCATGGTCGAGTCCCTGCCCGTGGTTAGTCACCAGGCTGCTGCCGACTTTGATAACGAGGCGTTTGGCTTTGGCGAATTCCGAACTCATGATATTTCTAACGCAATCGACCGCGGCGACTCAGGAATTCGAATTCATCAAGCGTGAGCCGGGTTCCGCGTCCTCGCTTTGAACGGTGGCGGTGTCACGCGTCACATCGAGATGTTGCATGATCGCAAACGTGAGTTCCTTGCAGCCTTCGCCACTTAAGGCGGAAATGATAAAGCTCTTGTCATGCCATCCAAAACCGGCCAGGAACTGCTGGACGCGCTTCGCCTGAGCTTCCGGCGCCATTAGGTCGGCCTTGTTTAACACTACCCAGCGCGGCTTGTCATACAGCGTTTCGTCGTATTTTTTCAGTTCGTTGACTATGGCGCGCGCTTCGGAGACGGGATCGGTGTTCTCGTCGAACGGGGCAATATCGATGATATGCAGCAGCAGCCGCGTGCGTGCGAGATGGCGCAGGAACTGATGACCGAGACCGGCGCCTTCGGCCGCACCTTCGATCAAGCCGGGAATGTCGGCAATCACGAAACTTCGATTGTTATCGACGCGCACGACGCCCAGGTTGGGATGCAAAGTAGTGAATGGATAATCCGCAACTTTCGGACGAGCCGCTGACACAGCACGGATAAACGTCGACTTGCCTGCGTTGGGCATGCCGAGCAAACCGACATCGGCCAAGACCTTCAACTCGAATTTCAATTTGCGCGATTCCCCATGCATGCCGCGCGTGAACTGGCGCGGTGCCCGGTTGGTGCTCGATTTGAAGTTCAAATTACCGAGACCGCGATCGCCGCCTTTTGCGAGCAGCGCTTTCTGCTCGTGCGTCGCCAGGTCCGTGATCGTTTCGCCGGTCTCGAAGTCAGTGATGACCGTGCCGACCGGTACCCTGAGTATCACGTCATCTGCCGATTTCCCATTGCAGTCCGCACCGCGACCGGCCGCGCCGTTTTTAGCGCGATGAATGCGCGCGAAACGGTAATCGACGAGCGTGTTGATATTGCGATCGGCTATCGCGAAGAGGCTGCCGCCGCGCCCACCATCGCCGCCGTCCGGCCCGCCGCGCGGCACAAATTTCTCACGGCGGAACGAGGCCGAGCCGTCACCGCCTTTGCCGGCATGCAGTTCGACCGTGGCTTCGTCAATGAACTTCATCGGCGCGCGACCGCAGCCAGCGCGATTTCTGCGCGGCCAAAATTTCGTAGAAAGTCATGCATGATCGTCTCGCTTCTTTTCGATTGGTCTCGCGAACGAAATTTTTGCTTGTAGCGCACCCGCCAAAGAAACAAAAAAGCCCTGCGCGGCGGCAGGGCTTTTAGATGCGTGAAGAGCCTGCTCTACGCGGCGGGCAGAATATTCACGGTTCTTTTTCTGGCCGACCCTTTGATCGCAAACTGAACAGTGCCTGGGATCAGAGCAAACAGCGTGTGATCTTTGCCGATTCCAACGTTCACGCCCGGGTGCACTTGCGTGCCGCGCTGGCGGATGATGATACTGCCGGCCGTAATCAATTCGCCGCCGTACGCTTTTACGCCGAGGCGCTTCGAGTTCGAGTCGCGGCCGTTGCGTGAACTGCCGCCTGCTTTTTTGTGTGCCATGGTGCTTACTCCTAAGGGTTGCCCCTGATGTGCTGATTTACCAGGGGGCTCGCCCCTGGCAGCCGATATGTTTAGCCTGCGATGCCGAGAATTTCGATCTCGGTATAGTTCTGGCGGTGTCCCTGTGATTTGCGATAATGCTTGCGGCGCCGCATTTTGAAAATGTGCACTTTGTCGCCGCGGCCGTGTGACACGATTTTTGCGGTTACTGAGGCGCCTGCGACGAGCGGTGTGCCCAGCGCGACGTTCTCACCATCGGCGACCATCAGTACCTGGTCGATGACGATTTCGGAACCGACTTCAGCCGCGAGTTGTTCGATTTTTAATTTTGCGCCGGATGCAACACGATATTGCTTACCGCCGGTTGAAATGACCGCATACATGATTGGACCCTTTGTTGCCGCTGACAAGCCGGATTCGGAAAACCGCTCATTATACCCAAAGGCGATTTTTCAGTCAAAGCATAGTAAAATGAGCCACTTGCCAGTAACGCTACCGCACTAAGCACCGTGCCCTCCCTGCCTCAGTAGCGCGGCGCCACTTTCAACTGCGGGTCGATGTCCGTTCCCTTTATTCAAGAGCTTATCGCAGCGGACATGCTGGCGGTGGATGCAGTGATTCGCCGCCGGCTCACCTCAGACGTGGCGCTCGTCCGCGAGGTCGCCGAATACATTGTCGGTGGCGGCGGCAAGCGGTTGCGCCCCGCCCTGGTCATTCTGTCGGCCCACGCCCTGAATTACCAGGGCTGCCAACATCATGAGCTCGCTGCCGTGGTGGAATTCATTCATACCGCAACGCTTTTGCACGACGATGTAGTCGACGCATCGGAGTTAAGACGCGGCAATCCGACCGCCAACGCATTGTTCGGCAACGCCGCCAGCGTGCTGGTCGGCGACTTCGTGTACTCGCGTGCCTTCCAGATGATGGTCGAAGTGGAAAGCATGCGCGTGATGCAAGTGCTCGCGGGCGCGACGAACATTATCGCCGAAGGTGAAGTGCTGCAGCTGATGAATTGCCACAATACCGCTATCGATGAACACGACTATCTGCGGGTGATCCGCTACAAGACCGCCAAATTGTTCGAGGCGGCGACCCGCCTGGGCGCGATCCTCGGCGGCGCCGAACCCGCACTTGAAACGGCGATGGCGAACTATGGCATGCACCTGGGCACAGCTTTCCAGTTGATTGACGACGTGCTCGATTATTCGGGAAACAACAAAGCGACCGGCAAGAACGTGGGCGACGATCTCGCCGAAGGCAAACCGACATTGCCGCTGATTTACGCGATCAAGCATGGCAATGCCACGGAAGCGGCGTTGATAAAAAAAGCGATCGAGGCGGGGGGGCTTGGCGAACTCGATCAGGTGCTGGCTGCAATCCAGCGCAGCGGCGCACTCGACTACACGCGGCGTCAGGCTGAGGCAGAGGCGCATGCGGCCAGCATGGCATTGACGATTCTGCCGGATTCAAAATACCGCCAATCTTTGCTACAATTGGCGCGCTTTGCCGTTACACGCGACTATTAACGGGGCACGTATCCCGTGCCCCTTGTAGTTCGAGCGCAGCAAATCGGGGTGTAGCTCAGCCTGGTAGAGTACTGCGTTCGGGACGCAGGAGTCGGAGGTTCGAATCCTCTCACCCCGACCAATTCGGTCGATCATGGCCCTTCAGGAAAATCTCTGTCGCGCGGCGCTCGCGCTGGCAGCGAGCGAGCGCGCCGTTAAATTTATACCGGTCGCAACCGCCGTCGATTGCGACAACGTGACTGCCTGCCTCGACGGCGCACGACGCGTGATGCAAACTAGCGCTTTGAGACGGCACCCGCGGCGAGGGAAAACATGGGCAAATTAATCTTTTTGGTGTTGGCCGTCTTGATCGTATGGGCGGTCGTCAAGAGTTACGCCAATTCCCGCCGGCGCGACCAGGCGCCACGCACGGCCGCTCCGGAAGACATGGTCCGGTGCACGCATTGCGGTGTGCACCTCCCGCGCAGTGAAAGCCATGCCAGCGGCGAAAAATTTTTCTGCAGCGAAGATCATCTGCGGCTTCACCGCTAAAGTGATGTCGGTCCTCACCTGGGTATTGCGGCCCGTAGCGCGCCACCCTGACAAGCTCATGGAAAGTCCCGCCGGCGACCCCTCCGATTCGTATTGGCGCTCGCTGCTCTTATTCAATGTTTACCGGTTCATCGTGGCGCTACTGCTACTTGCAGTCACGGCGGTATTTGGGCGTCAGCTCAGTTTTGGCTCGATGGAATTCGAACTCTTCGTTTATACCGCCGCCGCCTATTCGATGTTCAGCCTGCTCTGTTTTCTGGTAATTGCCTCGCGCCGGTGGTTTCACTTGCAATTGGGTGTCCAGGTCAGCGCTGACATTGTTTTTGTTGCGATATTGACGTTCGCGAGCGGTGGCATTTCGAGCGGCCTGGGATTGCTTCTGTTATCGGGACTGGCTGCCGCCGGTCTTATCAGCCGCGGCCGGCTCACTTTGTTCTATGCGGCGCTGGCGAGCATCGCCGTGCTGATCGAGCACACGGTTCAGGTCTTGCTGCACAACGCGCAAACGACGCAGTACGTGCAGGCGGGCCTGCTCAGCATCGGCTACTTCACGACCGCCTGGGTGGCGCATACGCTGGCAAAATATCTGGTCGCCACGGAACAACTGGTCGCTCAAGGCGAAATCGACCTGGCGAGCATGGCTGAAGTCAGCCAGTTGGTCATCAAGGACATGCAGGATGGTGTGCTAGTGGTGGATGAGCACGGCGTAATCAGGCAGCGCAATCAGCGCGCGGAGGAAATGCTCGGCCGGTTGCATGACGAGCGGCGGGAACAAAGTCTGGCGAGTTACGCGCCGACGCTCGCACATCGACTCGCCGAATGGCGCAAAAATCCGATTGTCGGTTTTAATCCATTGAGCACAGTGGTGCAGAACAACAAAATCAGCGCGCGTTTCGTGCCGGTCGGCCGCAGCCGCAGCGTCGGTGCGGTTATTTTTCTCGAGGACCTGACCCGCGTGCAGGCGCAGGCTCGCCAGTTAAAGCTCGCGGCGTTGGGACGCCTTACGGCCAACATTGCGCATGAAGTGCGAAATCCGCTGTCCGCAATCAGCCACGCGACTGAATTGCTGCAGGAGGAACCCGCGCTCAACGACACAGTGTCGAGACTCCTGACGATTATTCACGACAACGCCAAGCGCATCGACCGGATGGTCAACGACGTGCTAAAGCTCAACCGCGGCGAATGCGCGCACCGCGAGGTGTTCCGCGTGGGCGATTATCTCAAGACGTTCGCCGAGCAATTTTGTCAGATTGAGAAAGTGCCCGAATCGCTGATCGCGTTGGAGCTCGGAGCTGATACCGAGGTCACTTTTGACCGCAGCCATCTGAATCAGGTTATGTGGAACCTGTGCCGCAATGCGTTGCGGCACAGCCGCGGTCGCGACGGCAGCATACGCATAGCCGTTGATTTGATTGGGGGCGGCGACATTGTAAAATTGGATATCGTCGACGATGGTCCGGGCGTGCCGCCGGGCCTGCGCTCTCAGTTGTTTGAACCGTTTTTTACGACGGTGAGCACCGGCACCGGCCTTGGACTGTACATCGCGCGCGAAGTATGCGAGGCGAACGATGCGAAGCTGGAATTTATCGAAACGCCAAAGGGCGCACAATTTACCGTGATGTGCCAGGGAGTGGTTAGACGCGAATGAATAAGAGCCGGGTACTGATCGTCGATGACGAAGCGGATATTCGCGAATTGCTGAGCATGACCCTGCAGCGTATGGGGCTCGATACGGATTGCGCTGCAGGGGAGTTCGAGGCGACGCAGCTGATGCAGAAGCATGGCTATGACCTCTGCCTGACCGATATGCGGTTGCCCGACGGCGATGGTCTCAAGTTGCTCGAGCATGTCGGGGAGCACTACGCGCATACGCCCGTCGCGGTGATCACGGCACACGGTAGCGCCGAGAATGCGGTCGCTGCGTTGAAAGCGGGCGCTTTCGATTATCTGGCGAAGCCGGTGTCGCTCAATCAGTTGCGCGCACTGGTGCGCTCGGCACTGAAGCTGCCGCGCGCGACTAATCAGTCGCGGAAAAACGACGACAAAGAAACGTGTATCAGCGTATTCCCGGCGCTGCTCGGCGACTCGGCGCTCATGCAGCAAACGCGCCAGATGATAGACAAGCTCGCGCGCAGCCAGGCGCCTATTCATATCAGCGGAGAATCCGGCTGCGGCAAGGAAGTCGCAGCGCTGCTCATGCATCTGAAAGGGCCGCGGCATGATTCGCCCTTCGTGCCGGTAAACTGCGGCGCGATTCCCGAGAATCTCATGGAGAGCGAATTTTTCGGCTACAAAAAGGGCGCCTTCACCGGCGCCGATCAGGACCGCGAGGGCTTTTTTCAAGCCGCCAATGGCGGCACGCTTTTTCTCGATGAGGTCGCTGACCTGCCGATCCAGATGCAGGTCAAGTTATTACGCTCGATTCAGGAAAAAAAGGTGCGCAAAGTCGGCTCGACCGGCGAGGAAAACGTTGATGTGCGCATCATCAGCGCAACCCATCGTCATTTGGGTGATGCGGTCAAAGACGGTAAATTTCGCCAGGATCTTTACTATCGCCTCAATGTAATTGAACTGCGCATGCCGGCGCTGCGCGAGATGCGTGATGACATCGCCGTGCTCGCGCAGGAGATACTGGGCAAAAGCGTCAGGGAGGATGGCAGCGGCAAAGCGCCGGTGCTCTCGGTTGAAGCCGTCGCGGCGCTGCGTGAGTATCAGTTTCCCGGGAATGTACGCGAGCTCGAAAATATTCTCGAGCGCGCAATGGCGCTGTGTTCAGGGGATCAGATCGAGGCTGCAGATCTTCAGCTCATGGCGCCGGCGCAAGAGGAGAGCCCCCTGGTCGATCGCTCGGGTCTGCCGCTTCAGGAGCATCTCGACAGCGTTGAGAAAGAGGCCATCCTCAAGGCGCTTGATCAGACCCGTTACAACCGAACTGCCGCAGCCAAGGTGCTGGGGATAACGTTCCGCGCGCTGCGCTATCGCATGGAGCGCCTGGGCATAAACTGAAGCGTGGGAGCGACTGGCCCGAGCGCGAGATGTGTGGGCGGGCGCTTCTGACTTAAGCGTGCGCAGCGTTAAGCCAACTACACCGATCGCTTGGCGTCAGACCAAATGACTTTAACCCTCGATAGTTCCGGGCTGGTGGCAGGCATACGCTTCTTGCCTTCACCAAACTGCGATCCACGGCCGGCCGATGCTGTGATCAATTTGCTGGTCATTCACAATATCAGCCTGCCGCCTGGAGAATTTGGCGGAACGGGCATCATCGAGTTGTTCACAAACGAGCTGAATTCAGCTCAACACCCCTATTATCGCGAGATCGCGCATCTCAAAGTATCGGCGCATTTTCTGGTGCGCCGTGATGGGGAGATGATTCAGTTCGTGCCATGCAGCGAGCGCGCATGGCACGCCGGGGAGTCGGCCTGGCGCGGACGCGACCGCTGTAACGATTATTCCATCGGCATCGAACTGGAGGGCGCCGATGATCAGCCGTTCAGCGATATCCAATATGATCGACTCGCGAGCCTTACCCGAACGCTGCAAGCCGCCTACCCGGCTATGGCCATTGCCGGTCACTCCGACATTGCGCCCGGGCGAAAGACCGATCCGGGCCCCCGCTTCGATTGGGCGCGTCTGCGGGAATTGCTGACTGCATAGCCGGAGTATCTTTAGCTCAAATCTGATCGCCGATTTGACGGTGCGAACACGCTACGGATACCGCGCTGAAATTCTCGCGTGATGTGCGCCCCAAGCATGCGGCTCAAGCTTTGCAGCGACAATCCCTAGCGCTTCTGTTGCACTGCGACACGTTGGGCGCAGAGGTCAGTTTGACGCCATTCCCGGGCTTTTTCTGCTTATTTTTTGAACAAATTTTCCCTTCTATAACAATGCAATCGACATTGGTTTAAATGTAACTCCTACAAGCCAAAAAAAACTTTAAAAGCTATTGCACTCTCCAAACCTAGCCACTAGAATTAGTTCGAACTTACAGTTTCGACACAACATATAGTGGTTTTAGGCGCTGCGCGTAGTCTCAGGCTGCGCCGCAGGGAAAGCTCAAAAAAATAAATGGTTAAGGAGAGACCCATGCAGTTAGCCACCCCCACGCCGGCCGCCGGTTCCATCACCACATTTGCCGCAGACGGCGCCGCGGATTCCATGCAATCCCGCTATGCCGAATCCAAAATAATTCGTCGCAACGGCGCCGTGGCTGGATTTGAGCCGTCGAAGATTTCTATCGCACTCACCAAAGCCTTTATCGCCGTCAACGGCGGCCAGGGCGCTGCATCCGCCCGTGTTCGCGAGATGGTTACCATGCTGACGGGGTTGGTGGTCGGCGCGCTGATGCGCCGTCAACCGAGCGGCGGCACTTTTCACATCGAAGATATTCAGGATCAGGTTGAACTCGCTCTGATGCGTTCAGGCGAACATGAGGTCGCACGCTCGTACGTGCTCTACCGTGAGCGGCGCACGCAGGAGCGACTGAAGCAACGCGAAGCGCACGTGCAGGCCGTCGCGGCGCATCCGGTCATTAATGTCATGGATAAAGGCAACCTGCGCCCGCTTGACCTCGAGAGAGTCGCCGGCCTGGTGCAGGAGTCCTGCGAAGGGCTGGGGCGCGCGGTCGACCCCGACATGATCATGCGGGCGACCCTGAAAGACCTGTACGACGGCGTGCCAGTCGACGAAGTACGCAAATCGCTGATTCTGTCAGCGCGCGCCATGATCGAGAAGGACCCCGCGTATAGCTACGTGACGGCGCGCCTGCTCTTGCATTCGCTGCGTCTTGAGACCGTCGGCGAAGAACTCACTCAAGCCGACATGAAAACGCGCTACGTCGAAGTCTTCCCGTTGCTGATCAAGAAAGGCATCGATGCCGAGTTGCTTGACGAGCGGATTGGCAATTACGACCTGAAGAGCCTCGGGGCGGCGCTCGATTCCAAGCGCGACTTTAAGTTCGGCTATCTCGGCTTGCAGATTCTGTACGACCGTTATTTCCTGCACGTGCAGGGCACGCGCATCGAGCTGCCGCAAACGTTTTTCATGCGTGTCGCGATGGGCCTCGCCTTGAATGAGCCCGAGGCGCAGCGCGAAGCGCGCGCGATTGAGTTTTACAACGTGCTGTCGTCGTTCGATTTCATGAGCTCGACGCCGACGCTGTTCAATTCCGCGACGCGCCGCTCGCAGCTTGCCAGCTGCTATCTGACGACGGTTGCCGACGACCTCGACGGGATTTACGAGGCGATTAAAGAAAACGCGATGCTGCAGAAGTATGCCGGCGGTATCGGCAACGACTGGACGCCGGTGCGTGCTTTGGGGGCCCATATCAAGGGTACCAATGGCAAATCACAAGGCGTGGTGCCGTTCTTGAAAGTCGTCAACGACACGGCCGTCGCGGTCAACCAGGGCGGCAAGCGCAAGGGCGCGGTGTGCTCATACCTCGAAACATGGCACCTCGACATTGAGGAGTTCCTCGAACTGCGAAAAAACACCGGTGACGACCGCCGCCGCACGCACGATATGAATACCGCGAACTGGATTCCCGATCTGTTCATGAAGCGAGTGATGGATGGCGGCGACTGGACGCTGTTCTCGCCCAGCACCTG
>JANXRI010000351.1 GCA_025353085.1 Betaproteobacteria bacterium | reverse complement strand
TCTCTTGACCGACGACACGGGCAATTATTCCGCGATGTACAAACCGTATCATCTGATCGGACTCGAGCTCGGCATCAGCGTCGCTTCGGTCGGGGTGCGCCGCGAAGCAACCGGCGTCGCAACGGGATTTCGCGGCGACGTGGTGGCGACCGCCAAGCGCGATCTGAAGGCCGGCGAAATCCTCGATGGAGAAGGCGGCTACACGGTATACGGAAAACTCATGCCGGCGACGGATTCGCTCGCCTGCGGTGGCCTGCCGCTCGGCTTGGCGCACGGCGTCGCGGTCAAGCGCGCAGTTGCCAAAGGACAGGCGGTCAAATGGAGCGATGTCGCGGAGATCGACAGCGAAGCGGCGCGTTTTCGCCGCGAGATGGAACGGCTGTTCACAGCGGAAGCACGTGCCGCGGACGCAGGGCCTGCGAGGTCGGGCTGACGATGCAGGGCGCGCGAGACCGCGCCGAGATGCAGGCGCCGGCTCGCTTAATCTATGCGAGGACTGGCGCAACTCTGCTGCCGACTACGCCTTGCCGCCGCCGGTGATGAGTAGAATCGCGCATGATCCGTTGGCTCCATCCCGGCGAACCTTTCCCACCGCTGACCGAAGCACTTGCAGAGCCAAACGGCTTGCTTGCCGCAGGCGGCGAGCTGTCGTCGGCGCGCCTGATCGACGCCTATCGTCATGGGATCTTTCCGTGGTTTAGCGCGGCCCAACCCATACTATGGTGGAGTCCCGATCCGCGAATGGTCCTGTTCCCGCCGGAATTAAAGGTCGCGCGCTCGCTCGGCAAAGCGCTGCGCAATCGCACTTACGAAGTCCGCGCGGACACGCATTTCCGCGAGGTGATTGCCGCGTGCGCCGAGCCGCGGGACGAACAACCGGGCACCTGGATAAGCGCCGACATGATGGCCGCTTACGCAACTCTGCACGAGCGCGGCATCGCGCACTCGATAGAGACATGGATCGACGGCGAACTTGCGGGTGGGCTATATGGAGTCGCGCTCGGCCGCATGTTTTACGGCGAGTCGATGTTCACGCGCGCCACCGATGCATCAAAAATCGCGCTCGTTCATCTGGTGCGGCAGCTCGCGCGCTGGAACTTCGGGATGATCGACTGCCAGATGTACACGCCGCATCTCTCGTCACTGGGCGCCCGCGAAATACCGCGCGCGGAATTTATGCGTAACCTGCAGGAGTTGGTAAACTATTCCGACCTCCCCGGCCGATGGAATTTAGACCTTGACCTTATTGACTGACCTGCCGCTGTCGGTGCTGCAGTTTTACGCGACCGCGCCTTATCCGTGCAGCTATCTGCCCGAGCGCATGGCGCGCTCGCAGGTGGCGACCCCGAGCCATCTGATCGACGCGCCCGTTTACAGCGAACTCGTCAAAGCGGGATTTCGCCGCAGCGGCGCATTCACTTACCGGCCTTATTGCGATCACTGCCGTGCCTGCGTGCCGGTGCGGGTCGTGACTGAAGACTTCAAGCCGAACCGCACCCAGCGCCGCATCTGGACGAGACACTCGACGATGAGCGCGGCCACGCTCGATCTTAAATACAGCCATGAGCATTACGCGCTGTACCTGCGTTATCAGGCAGTGCGCCACGCGGGTGGCGGCATGGACCAGGACAGCCGGGAACAGTACCGGCATTTTTTGCTACAAAGCAACGTAGATTCGCGGCTGGTCGAGTTTCGTGAAGAGGGCGTGCTGCGGATGGTCAGCATCCTCGACGAACTCGAAGACGGCCTGTCGTCGGTTTATACTTTTTTCGACCCGGAAATTTTGGGCGCCAGCTACGGGACCTACAACATTTTGTGGCAAATCGACCGTTGCGTAAAAAAGCAACTGCCCTATTTGTATCTCGGCTACTGGATCGCGCAAAGCCGCAAGATGGCTTATAAAATTAAATTCCAGCCGATGCAGGGGTTGATTGACGGTATCTGGCAACCATTGCCGGCGGTGATGCTCGACGCTCCCCGAACGGCTGCATAAGTGCTTGCGGTCAACGCTCGAAGCTCAACTCGCTACT
>JANXRI010000349.1 GCA_025353085.1 Betaproteobacteria bacterium | reverse complement strand
CGGCGTGAAGTCGCGTAACGGGTCAAACGTCAGCTTCGAATGCAACGTCGCCATCAGCGAGTGACTCAGGTTTGCGAGCAATAGCGTGTAACCATCGGGTGCCGCGTGCGCGACGGTCTCCGCGGCAATCACGCCGCCGCCGCCCGGCTTGTTGTCGACGACCAGTGCCTGGCCCAGGCTGTCGGTCAGACGCTGGCTGAACGCGCGCGCCAGCGCATCGGTCGTGCCGCCTGGTGCTGAGACCACGACGAGGCGGATCGGCTTCACCGGATAGGTCTGTGCGGACGCCGGGCCGGCCGCCAGCAGCGCGAGCACGCAGACGCGAGGTAATACACGCCGCCGAATAAACGGGTTCATGAACGCTGCAACGTATTCTTGATTACTGCTCAATTTGAACCGCGAGGACGCAAAGGAACTCCCAGACAAGTAGAAGAAATCGGTGCGGCAACTTAAACCTGCCACACGGCTAACATAAAATAAAATTTGGCTCAATCTCACACCCGCTCGCGTCTCTGCGTGTCGCGCTAATCAACCTTGGCGCCCGACTCCTTGACGACCCGCGCCCATTTTGCCATTTCGGATTTAAGATAGGTGCCGAACTCCGCCGGCGAATTGCCGACCGGGTCGAACCCCACGTCCGCGAAACGCTTTTGCACGTCCGGCAGATTCAGAATGCGCACGATGTCGTGCATTGAGTTTGGCGATCAGCGGCTTGGGTGTGCCGGCACTTACGAGCACGCCGACCATGTTGTCCACTTCATAGCCGGCAAAGCCCGCTTCGGCGACCGTCGGCGTGTCCGGCAAAGCAGTCGAACGCTTATGACTGGTCACTCCGAGGGCCTTCAAAGTGCCTGCGCGCACATGCGGCACCGGTGGCGGCAGCGCAGTAGCGCCGATCTGCACCTGCCCGCCAAGTACATCGGTGATAGCGGGTCCGGCGCCCTTATACGGGATGTGCAGCAACGGCATGCCGTACGCGGTGCGCAATATTTCGCCTGCGAGATGCGCAGTGGTGCCATTGCCGGCGGAGGCGAAATTCACTGGTTTGGTTTTGCCGATCTGCATCACGTCGCGCATCGTCTTGCCGGGAAACGCGGGGTGCGCGAAAAACAGGATCGGTGAATTTGCCGCATTGGTAACCGGCGCGAAATCCCTGATCGCATCGTAACCGGGTTTGGCGAATAGATTCTGGTTGACGACCATCGAGGTGGTGGTGACCAGCAACGTGTAACCGTCGGTCGCTGATCTCGCCACCATTTCGGTGCCGATGTTACCGCCGGCGCCGGCGCGGTTGTCGACGACGACCGTCTGCCCCCATGCCTCGGTCAACTTCTGCGCGAGCACGCGCGCAATGTAGTCGGTGGGCCCGGCCGGCGGGAAGGGGACGATGATGCGCACGGGTTTCATCGGATACGCCGGCGCCGCGATGCCTTGCGCGCTGACATTCGACGTGAACGCGAACGCAGCCGCGATCACGCCCGTGAGCATTTTGAATTCACAACGCAAATGATTCACCGTTGATTTTAATGGTGCTGACGAGGGGCACCGGCTTGACCACCATCTGCTCCGCGAAACAACCGAGCTTGGCGCATTTGACGACGTGCCGGATCTTGGCGGGATCGTCCGCCGAATCCACCTCCAGATGCGTCTCCACTTCTTTACAGCCGCTCTCGACGGTACCTTTGATTACCGACCCCTTCAGATACCAGTGAATGATGACTCTTATCCTGGCCTTCTCGATTTTGGTCTTGGTTATGGTCGCGTACCGCGACACCTGGGTGAGTAGTCAGGCGCCAATCCCGGCGGCGACGTAAATCAGCGGCTGAGGATAGTTGTCGTCGCCTTTGAGATGCGCCGGCTCATCGACGTGAATCTCGAACTTGCGATGGCGCGCGACCTTGTGCATTTTTTCCAGCGACTCGACTTCGGTCTCCATCACAAACTCGTACGGTCGCTGCGGCAACTCCGGCTGGTCGAGGCTGGGCCGCTCGCCCAGCACTTTAACGCCCGGCCCGTTTTCTTTGGGTTCATCCATGCCGTTCTCCTCCAG
>JANXRI010000345.1 GCA_025353085.1 Betaproteobacteria bacterium | reverse complement strand
CGTTCAGGTCGCGCTTGCAGGAAATCGGCATCGAGCTGCCATCCGAGGAAGCATTCAATGCGGCGTTTACCCGCTTCAAGGCGCTGGCCGACAAAAAGCGCGAGATATTCGACGAGGACTTGCAGGCGCTGATTACCGAAGAAAATCTCGAACATGTGGAAAACGAGCACTATCATCTGGTGTCACTGACTGCGCATTCCGAAACCGGTGAATTGCCATTCGCAAAAATTGTGCTGTCGGAAAACGGCAACGAGCGGCCGGCGCAGGCGAAGGGCAGCGGACCGGTCGATGCCTCGTTCAAGGCGATCGAGAGTCTCGTCGGCAGCGGTGCCGAGTTGTTGTTGTACTCGGTCAACAACATCACCAGCGGAACCGATTCGCAGGGCGAGGTGACGGTTCGACTTTCCAAGGCCGGCCGCATTGTGAATGGCCAGGGCGCCGACACCGACATCGTGGTTGCTTCCGCCAAAGCGTACATCAACGCGCTCAACAAACTGCATTTCGAGCTGGAGCGCGTGAATCCGCAGGTTTAGCCGCCGTTTTTCAATGCGAAAAAAAAGGCGCCCGCGGGCGCCCTTTTTTATGCACGTCGACGTTCAGCCCTCAACCTTGACTCGTGACGCGCTGGCTGTCTTGAGTTGATTGCGCAGTTCCGTTACACGCGGCACGGCTGCCACTACTTCCGATGCGTGCAGCGGCTCCACGCCACGTTCAACGATACCGGCGAGCGTCACTACGCCCTGATCGGCGGAAATCGATATCTGCATTTTCTCGGTGTGCGGATCGGCGCGCAATGCGGCGCGCACATGCGTCTCGAGCGCGAGATTGGCCAGCATCTGCACAGATTCCGCCGACTCCCGGAATTGCGCATTGTTGACCAGTCCCATCACCTGCTCCGCGCATTCATCGATTGCCACGCGTTCGGTATTAAGCACGAGATCATATTGGTCGGAATCTTGCCAGTTGATGCCGAAGTGACGCCGCGTGATCGCCGCATGTGCTTCCTCGCTCAGCTTGATCTCGCTGGCGATAAACGTTTCGTCGTCTGAATTGAGGCGCGCCATCATTCGCTGGACGCGCACTTTCATCGGCGCGCACACGCGCACGCAGATGACGTGCTGAATGGGCCGCAACAGATGCGCCGACCCCCAGCCGCGGATGATGGAGACATTGTTGGCTTCGGCCAAGGCAATCGTTTCGTCGGCTGTATATATCGACAAGCTTGTTTTGTCGGTTGTCAGGCGCTCCCAGATGTTTGCCTTGCCGTCGAGGAACCGCACCACATGGCTTTTTCGCAGGCGCATCTTGTTGGCGAGATGGTCGATTATTTCGTGATGTACTACGGGTTTTCCCAGTCGCTCGGCGAGGGCGCTCGCAACGTCCTTACCCAATGAGCCCATTTCACGTGTCATGGCGATAAGCGGCATGGCAACCCCCCGGAACGATTCAACGCGGAAGCGCGAAGGATAGCACCGACGGCGTTAGCGCAGGGTGGAAGCCATGCTGTGAGGCGTCAAGACGGTTCCTGCGCGCCGCGCACGTAAAGAATGCACGCCACGAAGCAAATCGCAGCCAGTGCGACTTCGACGAAGGCTAATTGCGCCGAGAGGCCGCGGTCTGACCAGGCGCGCACGGCGCCTTCGGCGAAATAGGCGAGAACTAACATCGACGTCCATTGATAAGTATAAATTTTTCCACGCAATATGCCGAATAGCGGCGCGAGCAGCGGCAATATTTTCAGGACAAGCAGCGAGCCGCCGGGACGCGCCGGCGCCC
The DNA here is from genome assembly GCA_025353085.1 of Betaproteobacteria bacterium. Lineage (GTDB taxonomy): Bacteria > Pseudomonadota > Gammaproteobacteria > Burkholderiales > SG8-41 > PALSA-1004. Next base: position 844 of record JANXRI010000345.1, on the reverse strand, counting down.
ACACGAGTTCCCATGCGAGGCCGAGAAAAATCAGCGCAATCAGGCTCAGTACGCTGGCGTAATACGGTCCGCGCATTACGCACGCGCCTCGTCAACCATCGCTTTAAGCGTGGCGCGCGCGGTGTATGCGTCGACAATCGGTTGCGCAAAGTCGAACCGCAATACTCGAGCGTCGGCGCGAAGATCGAAACCGTCACAATCGATGCCTAGCATGGTCACCGTCGCCGGCGCTAATTGCCTGAAGTGGCGGCAGCAGGTGCGTAGTACAGCGGTGTGATCGGCATTCATGTGCGCAACGATGTCGGCTTCGGATTCGGCGAGCGTGTTGGAAGGCGGCGCGTAATCGCTCGAGGGCACCCAGTGAATCGCGCCAAACCCGCCGATGTAGCGCAACGTAGTCGGCTCGATATTGAAGAATGAAAAATCGCCGAGCGCGAGCAAGCGTTCGGCAGCGGGAAAGTATCGCAGGTAGCGCGCCTGCATCGGGCGATCCGCGAACGCCGGCAGCGCATCGCCGATCAGCGTCAGTCGGGCGCCCTCCTGCGCGTCGGCGCCATCATCGCGCACGAGCAGGCTGACGCGCGGATCTGCTGTAATGTTTTTCGTGTGTTCAGCCAACTCGCTGATCAATATCAGCGGCCTGGCGGCGTGATCAGTTACGCATGGCACGACTGATCCGAATGGGTAGCCAACGAGCTTTCGGGAAATAGTCGATAACACGCCGTGAAGGTGGCGGCGCAAGTAGCAGCGGGCGTCGCGTGCATTGTTCATGCGGATAATTTGAGTGCGGTTGTTGCAAGCCGCTGCCCGAGCGCGATGCACAGCGTTTTTTCTTCTTCGCTAA
>JANXRI010000344.1 GCA_025353085.1 Betaproteobacteria bacterium | reverse complement strand
CGCGCGCGCGATCGCCAGCATTTGCTGCTCGCCCCCCGATAAGGTCTCGCCGAGCTGGCTGAGCCGTTGTTTTAAGCGGGGAAAAGTTTCCGCGATCCGTTCGATGATTTCGCTTTCGCGCTGGCGGTGCTTTGATGCGAGCAGTCCGAGCTGGAGGTTTTCGAGCACCGACAAGCCCGGCACGATCCGCCGGTCTTCGGGCACATAGGCGAGCCCGCGGTGATAGCGCCTGAAAGCCGGCTCGCCGAGGAGCTCCGCGCCGTCGAACATCACGCTGCCGCTCTGTTTGCCAACTAATCCCATCACCGTGCGCAGCGTCGTCGTTTTGCCTGCGCCATTGCGCCCGATCAACGTCACGATTTCACCCGCGTTGACTTCGAGCGATACGCCCTGCAGCACATGGCTGTGCCCGTACCACGCATTGAGTCCGTCTATTTTTAACATCGCCGGCATCAGTGCTTCCCCTGACCGAGATAAACGCGCCTGACTTCGTCATTAGCGCGAATGTCATCCGGCGTGCCCTGCGCGAGCAGTTCACCGTGATGCAGCACAACGAGTTGCTGGCAGATGCCCATCACGAGCTTCATCTTGTGCTCGACCAGTATCACCGTGCGCTCCGCGGCAAGCCACACAATGAGGTCCATCATCTTGACGGTTTCCTCGGGTGACATGCCGGCGGTCGGCTCGTCGAGCAGCAAAAGGCGCGGCTTGCACGCGAGCGCCATCGCAATTTCGAGACAGCGCTGTTCGCCATGCGCCAAGTCGCGTGCGACCGCATGGCGCTTGCCCGCGATGCCGACGCGCTCAAGCAACTGGTCGGCTTCCTCAATCAGTTCGCGGATGGCCGCGCGCGGCGTCCACAGGTTGTAACGCGTTTTCTGCATTTGCGCCGCCACGCGCACGTTTTCATGCGCGCTTAACTGCGGAAACACATTCGTGATCTGAAAGGATTTGGCGATGCCGCGCCGCGCATATTCGTGCGGCGGCAAGCCTGTGATGTCATGGCCCTCGAAACTCACACGTCCGCTCGACGCCGGAAACGCACCCGAGATCACGTTGAAGAAGGTGCTTTTACCCGCACCGTTCGGGCCGATGATCGCCGCCAGTTTGTCCCGCGCGAAGCGCACGGACACTTCTTTCAATGCGACGAAGCCGCCGAACTTTTTCCCGACGCCTTCAGCGACGAGGATATCGCTCATGGTTTGGCCACCCGCAACCAATGCAGGATCGAGCCCCAGATGCCGCGCGGGAAAAAGAGTACGAACACAATGAAGGTTGCGCCGAGGTAAAGTTGCCAGTGCGTGGTCCATAGTGTCAGCGCGTCACCGAACAACTGGAATACCGCCGCGCCGATGAACGGTCCGAAGAAGGTGCCGAAGCCGCCCAGGAGCGCCATCATGACAACGTCGCCGGACGTGGAGATCTGCATTACTTCGACTGGCACCGTTGAGAGATGCAAGGCACGCAACGCGCCCGCCACGCCGCAGAACGCGCCGGACAACACAAATGCCATCAACTTGGTGTTGGCGACGTTATAGCCGCAGGCCGCGGCTCGCGAGTCGTTCTCGCGAATCGTTTCGAGCACAGCGCCGAACGGCGAAGCAAGGATGCGCGAAAAAAGCCATAACGCAATTGCCACGACGCCGAGCATTACATAGTATTTATTGACCGGGTCGAGAAAGTTGATCTCGAAACCGGCGAGATTGATGGTCGAAACATTGATGCCGCGCAAGCCGTTCTCGCCGCCGGTAACGCTTTCCCATTTATAGAAGATGTAATAAACGCATTCGGCGAGCGCTAACGTCACCATCGAAAAATAAATCCCGCGCGTGCGGATCGCGAGAAAACCGATTACACAAGCGACGGCCGACGCGAACGCGGTGCCGCACAGGATGGCGACGTACCAGGGCCAGCCCCAATGCACGATCACAATGCCGCAACCATAGCTGCCGACGCCGAGCAGCGCCGCGTGGCCGAACGACAGCAGCCCCGCGTAGCCGTACAGCAAATTGAAGCCGAGCGCGAACAGGCCCCAGATCAGGATGTTGATCGCCAGTGTGTGATAAGGCACGAGCCACGGAAAAATAATCAGGAAGCCGATGGTCGCGGCTACACGATGGCGGACGATGGCGTTTATCGCATTGCGCCATGCACCTGCCGCTTGTCGCGTGTTTACCTCGCTCACGGCTAACCCAGCGCGCCGGTGCGGCCGAAGAGTCCCTGCGGACGCACGAGCAAAACCACGGCCATCAGGATGAAGATCGACACGCGACCGGCTTCCGGCGATACCAGTGACGTGAGACTCACCACCACGCCGACCAATACGCCGGCGACCACCGCGCCTTTGAGCGAACCCATCCCGCCGACTACCGTGACGACGAAGGCGTCGGCAAGCAGCGAAATGCCCATTTCCGGCGTCACCGATTGCAGCGGCGCGGCCAGTATGCCCGACAGCCCCGCGATACCGGTGCCGATACCGAAGACGACGAGCCAGATTTTCGAGATGTCGATGCCCAGCACGCGCACAATCTCGGGATCCCGTGCGCCGGCGCGAATGATGAGCCCGTAGGATGTCTTCTCAATGAACATATACAGCGCCGTGACGATGGCCGCCGTCGCGCCAATCAAAAACAGGCGATAGCGCGGAAAATGCCCGAAACCGAGATCGACCGCGCCGGTCAGTCCCTGCGGCGTCGAGAACGGGATGCCGTTAAGACCGAACATCATGCGCACCACTTCAACGAAGATATACGACAGTCCGAAGGTGAGCAGCAGCGGGTAATCGATGCCGCGCCCGTAAAGCGGACGCACGAGAATGCGCTCGGTCAAAAGCCCGATCGCGCCGACGCCGAGCGGCACCAGCACGAGGCATACCCAGAAGTTGCCGGTCTGCGTAAACAACCACACGCCCATGTACGCGCCGACCATGAAGAACGCTCCGTGCGCGAAATTAACCACCGCGAGCATGCCGAATATCAGCGACAACCCGAGCGCAACCAGCACGTACACCGCGCCAAGCGCGATGCCGGTGACGATTTGCAGCAGCAGGAGATCGAGCGTGATGTTAAGCATGAGCGCACTTACTTCCGTCATACCGGCGTACGCCGGTATCCAGATGCCAGTGGTTGACCTGGATTCCGGCGTACGCCGGAATGACGATCATCCTGAATGTCGTGCTGCCGGCATGCACTGCCGGACAACTATGCGCGATGCCCAAGTTCCTGACACGAACGCAGCATTTTATCGCTGCCGTTGTCGATGCCGATGACGTCGAACACATCGTTCTTGTCACGCACGTTCGCCGCGGATTTCGACTGCAGCAGGATCAGCGACTGCACTGACTGGTGATCGCATTTTCGATATGACTGCGGGCCTTTGTAAAAGTCATACTTAAGCGCCTCCAGTGCAGGGATCACTTTATCGGAATCGGTGCTCTTCGCATTGCGCGCCGCCGTCAGCACTGCGCGCACGCCGGCATAGCCGAGTGCGCCATAGTCGGTCGGCACCGTGCCGGGATGCGCCTTGCGATAGCGATCGTTAAATGCTTTGGCGCTCGCGAGTGAATCTTCAATTTTCCAATAGTAGGAAGTCGCACCGACGACGCCTTCGAACGGCTCGGGGCCGGCGGCCATCCGCGCGCTGATCAGCAGAACCGGCGTCACGATTTTGACCTGCCTGGTGATGCCGAAATCGTACGCCTGCTTGGCGGCGTTCACAAGGTCGCGCCCGAAGTTGATCATGCACAGAATGTCCGGCTTCAGCGACTGCACGCGCGGAAAGAACGACGTGTAGTCGCTGGTGCCGAGCGGATAGCGCAAGTCAGCGAGCGTCTCCATGCCGAACTCCTTGCCGGCGCGTTG
>JANXRI010000308.1 GCA_025353085.1 Betaproteobacteria bacterium | reverse complement strand
CTGCGATGCGTGTACTGCATGCGCAAACAAGGTCGGCGCCTGCACCAAAATTTTTTCCATGCGCAAATGCGAGCGTTAGGTACGGTGCGTGATAGACGCGCTGCAACAAGTGTTCGATGCGCACGAATCGCAAGACAAGTTCGCCCTCGGTGGCTTCGTCGTATCCGCTGAAATCGAAACCGGCGCAGAAATGATTGCCATTGCCTTCGACGATCAGGAGCCGCGTGCCGTCGGTTTCCGCGTATTCGACCGCGTTGATGAGCGCTTCGACGAGTGAGGCGGATAACGCATTGGCTTTATCGGGCCGGTTAAGCGTCAGCCGCGTGACATGACCGGCATGACTGCGCAGCAGCTCATTGTCCACGTTGCGGTGTCAGCCGGTAAGCGCCGCGCGCACTTCGGCCGAGCGGTCCCAGATATTCGGCAGCGAAGGCGCGGAATAACCGGATACAAACGGCTTCGGCGCACCGGTGTCCGCATCGAACACATGCCGGCTCACCGCGCCGATATTCGCGCCGTAAATATGGATGCTGACGGAAGCGCGGTCGGTGAGCGCATTCTCGACCATGTGCACGTCGCCGACTGTCGGCGACACTCGATCGATCTGGCCCGGCAGGATTTTATGCGATGGCCCCGCTTTTAATGCGCCGTCGACCATCGTGTACTCATGGCACATCTCCGCGCCGCGCAGCATGCCGATCATGCCCCACACCGTATGATTGTGGACCGGCGTTTTTTGGCCGGGACCCCACACGAAACTCACGATCGAGAAACGCTCGAGCGGATCGCAATGCAACAGGTATTGCTGATAATGCGCGGGATGCGGTTGCGCGCAGCTCTCGGGTAGCCAGTCATCAGTGGCGACGAGCGCAGCCAGCAACTTGCCGCCTTCCTCGAAAATCGCCGCTTCATCATTGCCGGCACGCTCGGCCAGCCGCGTGAAGTCGCCGATGAATTGCCTGAAACGTGCGTGGTTTTCCATGGAAAGCATAGCTGGGAATCGCGGCTCAATTGAAGGCGATATACTAACATGTCGAATTAATCATCGGCTTATCGTCAGGCGCCGTGCGACAAGGCACCTGCATCATCCCCCCCGGAGGATTTCGTAATGTATATACGCATGGTTATGGGTGCGCTCGTTTTTGCAATCAGTGCTGCGGCCATGGCCGCCGATGGTTATCCGACCAAGCCGGTGCGATTAGTTGTGCCATTTGCAGAGGTGGACGCGTCCGGACTCGTTAGCCGCAGGCCCGCTCGCGGGGAGGACGCGCAGGCCGCCGGGCTTTATAAAGTCGCTGCCACCACTTCGCAGTCCTATCCGACCAAGCCGGTCAGATTGGTGGTGCCATTTGCGCCCGGCGGCGGCAATGATATCGCCGCGCGCTTCGTCGCGCAGCGCCTGACAGAAGCGTTCGGCGAATCGGCGGTCGTCGACAATCGCGCTGGCGCCGGCAGCACGATAGGCACCGATATCGTCGCGAAAAGCGCGCCCGACGGCTATACATTGCTGGTCGTCCACAACGCCATTGCGATCAATCAAACGTTATATGCAAAGCTGCCGTACGATACGGTGCGAGATTTCGCGCAGGTAACGATGATAGGCACGACGACCAATACGCTCGTCGTCAACCCGGGCGTGCCAGCGCGCGGCGTCAAAGAATTGATCGCACTATTGAAAAGCAAGCCGGGCAGCCTGAACTATGCGAGCACCGGCGCCGGGGGCACGGCGCATCTTGCGATGGAATATTTTCGCCTTGAAACCGGCACGAATCTCGTGCACATCCCATACAAGGGGACTGCGCCCGGACTGACCGACGTCGTTGCCAATCAGGTTCAGGTCATGATTTCTGCCCTGCCGGGCACTATGCCATTCATCAACGCCAGGCGCGTCGTTGCTCTCGCCACCACGGGTGCAAAGCGCTCCGCCTTTCTACCGGACTTGCCGACGCTGAATGAAGCGGGTGTGACGGGTTACGAGTTCGACACCTGGTACGGACTGCACGCGCCGGTGAAAGTGTCGAAAGACATCATTACCCGACTCAATGCAGAAATCGGCAAAGCGTTGTCGAGGCCTGAAGTTAAAGACCAATTATTCAAGCAGGGGATCGAAGCGCAAACTTCGACGCCCGCCGAGTTCACGAAATACGTGCGCAACGAAGTCGCGAAAATGGGAAAAATAATCAAAG
>JANXRI010000306.1 GCA_025353085.1 Betaproteobacteria bacterium | reverse complement strand
CCCGAGGACAACCGCTCACATGGGTTGAACGAGCGCATGCCGATCAAATCGCTCTACGACGGCCACGAGTTCCTCTACCGTCTGGTCAAAACGCTCGCCGGAGGCCAGTAACATGCGTATCGAACAAGTCGAAGCCATTGCCATCTCGATTCCGTTGAAGAAAAACTTCGGCGGCGCCACTTACGACGTAAACAAGCGCTGCACCATCATCACGCGCATTCACGCGGGCGGCCTCGTCAGCGAGGTCTATAACGGCGATAACCGCGCGCATGGTCCGGAGCTCGTGCGCCTGATCAAGGAATTGCTGGCGCCGCTTGTGATCGGCGAAGACATTTTTGCCATCGAGCGGTTGTGGGAAAAAATGTTCGCGCTCACGCATGCGTACGGCGATCGCAAAAATCTGCTGGAAGCCATTTCGTGCATCGATTGCGCGGTATGGGATTTGCACGGCAAAGCGCTCGGTAAAAGTATCCGCCAACTGCTCGGCGGCTATCGCAACCAACTGCCAATTATTTCGATCGGCGGTTACTATGTAGACGGCAAGACGCTCGCCGACTATGGCCGCGAGGTCGAGAGCTACCGGAATGCCGGCATGGCAGGCTGCAAATTCAAAGTGGGCGGACTCGCGCCAGCAGAGGATTTCAAGCGCGTGCATGCCGCGCGCAAGGCGGCGGGCGACGACTTCATCATCGTGGTCGACGCGAACCGCGGCTGGAACGTGCACGACGCGATTAAATTTTCGCGCCTGATCGAGCCGCTCGACATTACCTGGTTTGAAGAGCCGTGCCACTGGCACGACGACGTCGCGTTAATGGCGCGCGTACGCCAGTCGACGCGTATTCCGGTCAACGCCGGCCAGTGTGAAATTACCAGCCAGGGCGTGCGCCGGCTGGTTGATGGCGGCGCGGTCGATTTCGTTAACTTTGACGTGTCGGAAGGCGGCGGAATCACCGACTGGAAGCGCGCCGCGGCGCTCTGCTACACCGCGAGTGTCCGCATGGCGCATCACGAAGAAGCGCAGGTCGCGCAGCACCTGCTGGCTGCGGTCCCACACGGCACTTACCTCGAATGTTTCGCCGATCCCGACCGCGATCCGGTGTGGCAGAAAATGTGGCTCAATCGCCCTTCCATTAAAGACGGCATGGCGACCATCGAAGATGCTCCGGGACTGGGCATCGTGCTCGACCAGAAAATGATTACGAAATACCAGGTTGCGTGAGCCTGGCGACGATGGCGCGGCCGCGTATTTATAGCGCTGTCCCGCGCAGGCCACGCCATATCAGCACGCATTAATTACGCGATGACTTTTTTCCTTCGGCATTTCGCGTTTCGGCCCAAGCTGATCGAGTGCCTGAAGACCTATAACCGCCAAACCTTCGTTGCAGATGTGCTGGCTGGCCTGACCGTCGGCATCGTGGCGCTGCCACTCGCCATGGCATTCGCCATTGCAAGCGGCGTCAAACCCGAAGCGGGTATTTTCACGGCGATCATCGCCGGCTTCATCATCTCGGCGCTGGGCGGCTCGCGCGTTCAGATCGGCGGACCGACCGGCGCATTCATCGTCATCGTGTACGGAATCGTCGCGCAGCACGGGCTCGCCAATCTGCTGATTTGCACCTTTATGGCGGGCTGCATATTGCTCGCGATGGGCGTGCTGCGTCTGGGCGTGCTGATCAAATTCATCCCGATGCCCGTAATCATCGGCTTCACCAACGGCATTGCGGTGCTTATATTCCTGTCGCAGATCCGCGATTTCCTGGGCCTGCAAACGGGGCCGTTGCCCGCCGAATTCTTCGCGCAAATCCGCACGCTGGGCGCAGCACTTTACACCGTCAATTGGGCGGCGGTGGCCGTCGCTTCGATTTCTCTGTTGCTGCTGCTCGCATGGCCTAAAAGCTGGGGGAGGCGCGTGCCCGGCCCGGTCGCGGTGTTGCTACTGGGCGGAATTGCGTCGCCCTTGTTCAACCTGCCAATCGAAACCATCGGCAGCCGGTTCGGCGGCATTCCGCAAACCCTGCCTGCATTCAGCGCGCCCGATTTGAGCATCGAGCATCTGCGCGATCTGATCGTGCCCGCGATCACGATCGCGTTGCTCGGCGCGATTGAATCGCTGCTCTGCGCAGTGGTGGCTGACGGCATGATCAAGGACAAGCACGACGCGAATCAGGAATTGATCGCGCAAGGCGTCGCCAACATGGTCGTGCCATTTTTCGGCGGCGTTCCCGCCACCGGCGCCATTGCGCGGACGAGCGTCAATATCCGCAACGGCGGACGCACGCCCATAGCCGGCATTACGCACGCGCTGACCTTGCTGGCGATAGTTCTTGTCGCGGCGCCGCTCGCCAAACATATTCCGCTCGCGTCGTTGTCCGCGATCCTGATGACCGTTGCCCTGCACATGGGCGCGTGGCGGGAATTCCGTTCGATGCCGCGTTACTCTCAGGGGCGCACCGGCACGCTGCTGTCGACATTCATCCTGACGGTTGTCTTCGATCTCACCATCGCAGTAGAGGTCGGCATGCTGTGGGCATCGCTGTTGCTCATTCGGCGCCTTACGCAAGTCACGGTCGTGGCGCGCACAAGGAAAATCGATAACGCCGGCTTGCCTGCGAGTACAGTGTTATACGAGGCACATGGCGCGCTGTTCTTTGGCGCGGCCGACACGCTGGAGATATTGGCGCGCACCAAAGAGCCTGCAATGCGCACGTTGATCCTCGACCTGGACCATGTAATTTATATGGATTCCACGGCGACTAATACGCTTGAAGCAGCGCATCACGATCTTTACGCACGCGGCGTCATCCTCATCATTTGTGGCGCTCACGAGCAACCTGCGTCGCTGATCAGACAATCGGGGTTGCTCAAAATAATGGGGGTGGAGCAAATCGTCTCCGACCTGCCCGCAGCGCTTGTGCGCGCTCGGCACGTCACGCAAAACGCGTGATCAACGCCAGGGTCCAGCCTATCCGGTTACCTGATGCCGGGGATACCGGCGAGTGTATCGAACCGCTGCCTGGCAGCACGTTGCTCGGCCGCTTATATCACCCACCACACCGTTTTGCTGCGCTCGAAAATTAGTCGCCGCCGTCCCCCGCGCCGAATCAGAATTCCGAACGACGCCGACGATCCGGCCGGTCGCGCCGTTTGCCGGATGCGCGTTTGCTGTCGCCCGTCCCGCGGCGATTCTCATTTTTCCGGCGGTCGGCGAGATCGACTTTCTGCGCCGCCTTCACTGCGGCCAGCCATCGGATTCCCTCGCGATCGATGTAATAGCAATCGGACAAGTCGATAACCGCGCTGCCCTCGCGCTCGATCACTCGGTGGTACATCGATTCGATGACCGGTAGCGAGCCGTAATAGAGGTTACCCCTGATTTTTAAGACTTTGCCGCGCACGCTGATATTCGGGTGAGCCTGTTCCCACTTCGAATAGCCGAATGCGAGAATGGATCCGACAATTACGGCGCCAAACAAATCAAGCAACAAGACCGACAAGAACGACGCCAGGAATACGATCGCTTCGCGCCGATCATTGAGATGGGGCTTGATGTCATCCCAATTAATCATATTGGCCCCAAGCAGAATTATGACGGCTGCCATTGCAGGCATGGGAATGATGGCGATTACCTTTGCGAAGAACAGCACAAGCAACAGTAACCACAGCGCAGAACTGACAATTGCTAACTTGCTATGAATTCCGAGTTTATGCACCAGCCACATGCGGTTAAACGACGCGCAGGTGGGAAGCGAAGAGAGGAAGGGCAGCAGGCAGTTGGACACTGCGTCGGAAAAGATTGCCTTGCGGCTGTCGGTAAACCCGCCGACTTTGCGGGTCATGCGGCGCATCGCCGCCACCGTTTGGAACAATCCCAGTAGCGCGAGGGTTACGGCGCCGGGAACGATCGAAATGACGTCCGGCATTGACTCCTGATTGAAGAGCGGCACTGAAGGATATACGAGGCTGATTGACGACAGATTACCGATTTGCTCGATCAGCGTATTGTGCAAACCCAGCGTTGCGCTCAAATACTCTGAATATAAAGTACCGGCCGCGATACCGAGGAGAATGGCCCAATTACGCAGGCGGTCGAACTGCTGCACGATGACACAGGTGATCAGCGTGATCAGTCCCACCTCGATGGCATGAACGTTACCGACTTCCACTACGGCGAGCAAAGACTGCCAGGCTATCCACAGCGGCCATTCCACCTCGGTATTGAGCGGCAGCCCTCCGAAGGTGGTTAGCGACTTGAAGATAAGAAACAGCCCGATGCCGCAAATCATGCCGTTGATGACCGGCTCGCTTATAAGATCGAGCATCCTGCCCAGCGGGCGGATCAAATAAAACATGAGCTGAATTAATCCTGCCATCAAGCCCAACGTCAGCGCGTAGCCCATGTACTCGGCGCCGAAGGGTGGCGCGGTTGGCAGCAATGTCACTCCGATGGTTGCGGACATAGCGGTGTTGGGGCCGCCATGAAAGACGCGCGAGGGATTAAGCATGGCGCAGAACAGCACCCCCCAGACGGCCGCATAAATTCCGAAGTGAGGCGGTACTCCGGCCAACGTTACGGAGAACGCCACCGCCTGGGGCAAAGTCACCAGTGCAAGAGTCAGCCCTACCGTTAAATTGCCATATAAGTCCGACCAGTGCTTCCGCAAAGGCAGCTTGAGAACTGCTTCCAGTGACTTCATTGATTGCGCTCGGGCGGTAGCGCCGCCGACACCCCGCTTTTGCGGGTCGACTCCGTCAACCGCATCAGTGGCGGCATAAATGTCATTAGCGCCTGATGCTGCAGAGCGACGACCGGCCCTTCGCGGTCGCCCGCAGGCCGAGGAAGATTGCCAATGTAAAAGGCGATGTCGCGGCACTCCTGGTTACTGAGCGTGTTTTCCGCGCCCAATGGCATGTTGCGGCAAATGAAGCCGGGCAGAATGGTTGAAACATAATTGAAGTAATTGCGTGATTGCGTGTTCCACGCATTCGGGCCTGCGAGAGCCGGCGCCACCAACTGGCCGTTCGCCTCCAGTCCGAACGCCTGACGGCCATGACAAACCTGGCATTTCTGTTTGTACACGAACTCGCCACGCACATAGTCGTCACCCTGCTTAGGCGTATCCGACGCGGGAATCTCGTCGATGCCCTGTTCGTCATAATGATTGCCAATCTTGAGAGCCAACGCGGCGGAAAGGAAGCGGCTGTAAGCGGTGATATCTCTCAAGACGTCATCAGCGATGTTGGGTTTATAGCCATTTGATGAGTTGATGAAACATTGCATCTGCCGAAGCTCGAAAGGCAGCAGCATGCCGGTGAAGCGGTCGTACATATCGGCCATCACCCACGACGCCCCGAGGCTCAGCGAGCCTTTCATCCGGTTGCCATGACCGTCCTGCTTGTCGCCGATGCCTTGATGGCAGTGATCGCAACTCGTATGAGTGCCGCGGATGAAGCGCGTCGCGTTCCAGCGTTCGTTGCCAGTATCCTTCGCCTGTTTTCCTTGTGTATCGTCAATGATGTTGCATCCCCGCTGAATGGCGCGAACGTCCTCATCGCTGTAGCCGCGAAGCGGCGCTGTCGAACCGGTGCGTTGCAAGACATACGGCGAGCGATATCGATCACTGCTAACTAGTCCATAGCGGCGCAATTTTTCGGCGCAGCCAGGCGTTAGCGTCACGGTGGTCAGTCGAATATCTTCCCTGTGTTTGTGCTGCTGCGTGACGACCAGATAAAAACCTGCCAGTACCAGCAACAGTAGTGTAGTCCGGGCGAGTTTTAGGGCGGTCGTCGACATCGGCTATTCCTCGCCCCTGATCGCGCCTTCGCTTAGTTGGAGGTTATGGGCAACCGCCCGCGCTAGCAGTCGGATGTCACGGATTGCGGGATCATAAATCGTCGGCACAAAGCCACCCATCGAGTTGGCATAGCACCATCGCACCCGGTCTTCGAATGAGACACGCCTGCCCAACTTGGGATCCATGCGATCCGAATTTACGAAGCCGTAAGCGAGATCCTCAGGGGTGTGGCACGACGCGCAGGAATGCACATGGTCGGCGGCGGTCTTCCGCGTAAAGCGTGATGCGTACTTGTAGGTGTAGTTAACCAAGTTGTAGCCGTTCTGAACAGCCCGCACAAATTGGCCGTCCTCGCCGAAGTAATCGATCTGGTAATCGGCGCGGAATTTTTCCCAACCCGGCTCGGATACCGATTCAGATCGGAATACCCGCACGCCAGACACGTAATGCGACCACAGTACCAGGCCGAACATCAAGCCCACCATGAGCGGCGTTTTCCATGCCGTCGCGCCGTTGCGGGCAACCTGCTTTCCTGCGCTACCTTGGCTACCTTGGCTGTCTGCGCTAGCCGCGCTGCTATCTGGAATGGTTTGCTCACTCATGTCGCGCAAACACCTATTTAATGATGCCCTGTTTACCGAATACCGCGGTCGTCATTTTGCGATGGGGATCGTAGTCCTTATCCGCCGCCTTTCCCATTCCCGTCGTCATCGCCGCCTTCAATACTACCTTACCGGCATCGCTGCCACCGAGGTTCACAATGATCGACTGGATGGATTCCGCAAGCTTCGCCGGCATGGTGCGTTTAACTGCCCACGGCAGAAATAGCAGGGGCTCTGTTGCCGCCAGCAGTTTGAGTTCCTGAGTATTGATGGCGTTCTTTACCACCGGCAGATCGATCAATATATCTCCACCGCCGGCTGCATCCGCCTGCTTGTTATAGAGCGCGAGCAGCGTATTCGGGGGATTGACGGCAAATTCCGTCTTGAAATCCGCTTCTTTCAATCCAGCCTGCATTAACAGAAACCGGGGCGCGATGTAACTGAGCATAGCGTCCCTGCCCCCCCCAAAGATTATCGTGCGCCCGCGCAACTGGGCCAACTCGGTGATGCCGCTGTCCTTGCGGACGTATAGCGCACCAGCGACCGCATCTTTGCCGAATTCCTGGTTGTGGGCGATGACCTTATAAGCCTGGCTCGAATGAATATAGTGATATTGGTTGTAGTGCACGATGTCGTACTGACGCTTCTCGACTCCCCGCCAGAACGAGGCAAAATCCTTCGAAGTGACCAACACGACTTTGCGACCGAGCCGCTCGCTCAGATAATTCGCCAACGGCGTATACATTGTGGTGGTTTCGGTGGCCTTGTTCCGCGGAAAAATCCCCATGATCAATGGCGGCTCCGCAGCTTGGGTGCCGGATGGCATGACGGGCATCAAAATTAAACAAAGCAACTGAATGATACGCCGTCGCTTGTTATTCAAACCAAATATAGATTTAATTTCCATCAGCAGTTTTCCGCTCGAGCGCAGTGCTATTCATTTGGACTTCGGCACATCACCTCGCCTTTGTCTTCGCATCGCGCCATTCGATCTCGCTCTCCCTCGCCGCCGCATTCCTATCTTACAGGGCCAGCAGACTCTTGCCCTCGCGTGGACTGTTTATTTGCAATGACCGCTGGTCCAAATACGGAATTCACCATCTTGCGATGCGGGTCGTAATCCCTGTCCTCCGCTTTTCCCATGCCGGTCAGCTCGGCCGACTTCAAGACCTGCCTGCCACGTTCGCTGTTTTTGAGATCCACCAATATTGATTGTATCGATAGGCGGAGTTTGGCCGACATCTTTCGCTTCACCGCCATGGGCAAATGAAGTAGAGGCGCCGAGACGGCCAGCGCCATCAACACATCCGTGTCGATGGCGTTTCTTACCTCCGGGAGATCCAGCACGCCATCCCCGGCACCGGCCGCATCAGCCTGGCGACGCACAAGGGCCACGATCGCGTTAGGCGGATTGATGGCAAACAGCGACTTGAAATCATCTTTTTTCAGTCCCGCTTGTAGAAACAAATAACGATTCGCGATGTAGCTGATCATCGCATCCTCTCCACCGCCGAACATCACCGTGCGGCCCCGGAGCTGGGTCAAAGCGGTGATCCCGCTGTCCTTGCGTACAAAGACTACGCCGGAGATCGTGCTTTTTCCGAACTCTTCGATGTGCGCGACGACCTGGTAGTGCTGCGCCGAACGGATGTAGTGATACTGGTTGTAGTGGACAATGTCGAAACGCTGATGCGTTACTGCCTCCCAGAAGGAGTCGAAATTCTTGGATGTGACCACTTTCACCTTGCGGCCGAGCCGTTCCCCAAGGTAGTCGGCCATAGGTGTAAACGCTTTTGCTGTTTCCGCGGAACTACGACGCGGGAAAACTCCCATGGTCAAAGAGTCGTCCGCGGACTGGACAACGGGCGCCAGGGCCGCAGTCACGACCGCCCAGATAATGAGGAGGACTTTCCCACGGTTCCAGAGCCCTCCAGAGTGAATTCTTATTAGCTGGTTGTCGCCCATCAACTCGAACTGCCGATCGTGCGCTCATTGCGATTCGCAGACGGCGGAAGCGCTGCACTGCCGGCTTGCAGGTTTGTCAGATAACTCAGGTATGCCTCGCGACTCATCGGCTTGCCAAGAAGATAGCCTTGCGCGAGATCGCAGCCCTGCATCGTAAGAAAACTTAACTGGTCGTTGTTCTCCACGCCCTCCGCGACCACTCGAAGGTCAAGTCCATTGGCCATGGCGAGTATGGCCTTCACCAAAGAAACATCGTCTGGACTATCGGGTAGGCCGGCAACGAAGCTGCGATCGATCTTTAAAACGTCGAACTTGAAGCGTTTCAGGTAACTGAGGGACGAGTAGCCGGTGCCGAAATCATCCAGCGACAAGGTCATGCCGATGGAACGCAAGGCGGTTAGCTCCTCGGCGATCTGACTGTGATCATCCAGAAGGACGCTCTCGGTGATTTCAAGTTCCAGCGCAGTACTGGGAACCTGGTAGATCGACATCAGTTCGGCGAGCCTTTTGGACAAGCGCTTTTTGAATTGAATCCGGGATATATTCACCGCCAGAAATCCTGGGCTAATGCCTCGGTCGCGCCAGGACGACAAGCTTCTAAAGGCTTGTTCGAGAACCCAATCGCCGATGCCGACAATCTGACCGGTGGCCTCCGCCAACGGAATAAAGACGGCAGGGCTGATGGTGCCCTTCTCGGGATGATGCCAGCGCAATAACACCTCGGCACCGCGATGATGCTGGCCCGCCGTACTAAAAATGGGCTGAAAATTGAGCGCCAACTGCCCGAGTTCTATTGCCAGATTGAGATCCTGCTCCATTTGCATGCGTTCCCGCAGCCGGATGTTCATTTCCTCCGTAAAGAACTTGGCGGAACCCTGCCCGGTGGCCTTCGCCTGGTACATGGCGTTGTCGGCATTCGCCATCAGCGTTTCCACGCTCTCGCCGTTGTCCGGATAAAGCGCGATGCCGACACTGCAGCGAGCCACGACTTTGCGTCCGTTTAAATCTTGAGGTTCGGAGATCGCCTTGATCAATCGGTCCGCAATCTCCTCCACCTGTGCCTCGTTAACGACATCGGGTGCCAAGACCAGAAACTCGTCTCCACCGAGACGCGCCACGGTGTCGGCATCCCTCAAAGTAGCGCGCACGCGCACCCCGGTCGCGACCAATAAGTCGTCGCCTACCGCATGACCCAGCGAATCATTTACGTCTTTAAAATTGTCGAGATCGATAAAAAACATGGCGAACCGCTGGCGCGCGCGCCGCGCCCGGTTGATTTCCTGACCAATGCGATCAAGCGCCATCATCCGGTTAGGCAGGCCGGTCAAGAGGTCGAAGTTGGCCTGGCGGTGGAGGTTCGCCTGCTCCCGCCGAATTTCTTCGATCATCGCGTTAAATGCCCGGGCAAGCATTCCCAGCTCGTCCGTGGACTTCACTTCTACGAGGGTGTATTGACCGCGGCCGACCTTCTGCGATGCCGCCATGAGCTTGCGGATCGGAAACAGTACGTTAAACCGGAACACCACATGGATTGCCGCGCTCAGAAACAGAACAAGAGCGGTCAATACGAGCACCTGAATTATTAGTTGCCGGCGAAATTCATTTTGCAGCGATTGCCGGCTGATACCGACCAGAAAACGCCCCAGCAGGACGCCGTTATGGGCAATCGGAAACTCAAGCTGGATCAATTCGGCGCGCCCGTTCAGCCTCTCCAGCAACTTCTGGATGTCATTCGATTTCTGGCCGGCGAAATACTTTTTGATCACAGGATCCGAGTCTTTGATATGAGCGCTGATCGGCGTTCCCTGCGGACTCATGATCACGCCATAAACAACATCCTGTTGCGAGGACACTTCACGTGTGTAGTTATTAAGCAACAGGTAATCGAAGCCTAATATAGCTTCCGGGCTGACGAGAGCAATCAGGCCGCCGAGCGCGTGGCCGCGTTCGACCAGTTGTTCTTCGTAAAAACGACTCGAGGTGTTGAGAGAATAAAAAGTGCTTACTGCCATGGTGCCCGCCAGAATGGTTAGCACCGTAAGCGTGAATTTCGCACCCAGACCGGGCCGCATCACATCCCTCGGGCGATCAATCGCGAAGGCACGGGCTTTGCACCGGGTCCACGCACGAAAATGGTTAGCGAAATTACCGCGCGTGTGCCGTCATGGAATCGCGGCATCGCGTCTGCGCTCAATCGAAGCGGCGTTTAATCCGCCCGCCGATGGTTGACAAGTCATGGCATGACCATTGTTGTGTGGCTCCACTAAGGATGCCTCGTTGTTATTGTCTTAACAGCTAGTCTACCGCATGCACGGGCACTCCACAGCGTGCGATTGGGAGGCTGCGGCAGGCGGCCGCCACCCCCGTCTGGATTCAACTGCACCCAGGTTGTATTGTGTGGCCTAGTCCAACCAGGCCCGTTAGACGATATGGGAGCTACACGACACTTGATTGTGACCGGAACGGTCCAGGGCGTGGGCTATCGCCAGTTCCTCTATGCGAACGCGCTGGAACTCAATTGCACGGGCTGGATTCGCAATCGCGCTGATGGGACGGTCGAGGCCGTAGTAGGCGGCGCCGCCGACGCGGTTGCCCAGCTACTCGAATTGGCGCGTCGCGGGCCCCGTCACGCGCGAGTCCAGGCAATAGCCATTACCGCGTCGGAAGGCTGCTATACGCAATTCGAAATACGGCCGACCGCCTGAGCTACAAGGCGCAGATGTTAGACTTGCGACTCGGTGAAAGTCTGCTCACCACTACCATCCATGGAGTCAAACCGATGAAACTCTTCTTCAACAACGCGTCACCGTTCGTGCGCAAGGTGCGCGTATTTGTGCGTGAAACCGCCCTCGAAAAAAACATAGAAGAGATTGCGACAGCAGTATCGCCGGTCACGGAGAGTCCCGCGTTGTCGAAAGCCAATCCACTCGCAAAAATTCCCGCGCTGATTCTTGACGATGGCAGCGCCCTCTTCGATTCGCCGGTGATTTGCGAATATCTCGACACCATGCATGCCGGGCGCAAGCTGTTCCCCGCCAGCGGGCCAGCGCGGTGGACCGCGCTTAAACTGCAAGCCACCGGCGACGGCATCCTGGACGCGGGCGTCCTCTGCCGCTATGAAATGGCCGTGCGGCCGAAAGAATTCCAGTGGGCGGGCTGGGTAGCGGGGCAAACCAAGAAGTGGCACGGCGGGCTTGACCTGCTCGAGCGCGAAGTCGGCACGCTCGACGGTGAGCCCACCATTGGCGGCATCACCGTTGCGTGCGCACTGGGCTGGCTCGATTTTCGGTACGGTGATGACCACTGGCGCGATGCCCGCCCGCGACTTACTACGTGGTACGAGAAATTTTTGGCGCGGCCTTCGATGCAGGCGACCATGCCAAGCGCTTGAAGGCAGGATCGAGGATTGAGGATCGAGTCTTAAAAACAATTTTTTTCGATAGGGGTAGGGAAGGGCTATCGCCCTCCCCTCCCTCCGAACCGTGCGTGCGGTTCTCCCGCACACGGCTCTCCAGTTAGTGGTTTCAACATCGTGATTGGCTCGCCAAGTCGCGGGCTGAGGTCATGGTGAACA
>JANXRI010000270.1 GCA_025353085.1 Betaproteobacteria bacterium | reverse complement strand
GACCGCAGCCTCAATGGGCGGCGCCGCGCCAACGCCGTACAATCGCGTCCTTATGCATATTTATGTTGTCTGTCAGATCGCCAGCAGCCGACGCTCAGTTCGTCGCGCGCACAATCCTCTAAAGGCGCCAGTCAAACGCTTCCCCGTTCGAACAGCACATCGATGACCAGGCAACGCATTATCGTCGGCATGTCGGGCGGGGTCGATTCGGCAGTCGCCGCGCTGCTGTTAAAACAGCAAGGCCATGACGTCGTCGGGCTTTTCATGAAGAACTGGGAAGATGACGACGATGATCAATATTGCAGTTCGCGTGAAGACCTCGTCGACGCGGTGTCGGTAGCGGACCGCATCGGTATTGAAATCGAGGCGGTCAACTTTTCTGCCGAATATAAAGAGCGCGTATTCACCGGCTTTCTGCGCGAATATCAAGCGGGCCGCACGCCGAATCCCGACATCTTGTGCAATGCGGAGATCAAGTTCCGGTCTTTTCTGGAACATGCGCTTAAGATGGGCGCGGACCGGATTGCAACGGGCCACTACGCGCAGGTGCGCGAGACCGATGGGCTTTTTCAATTGCTCAAGGCTGAGGACGGCACGAAGGACCAGAGTTATTTCCTGCACCGCCTGAACCAGGCCCAGTTGGCGAAATCGCGGTTCCCGCTCGGCAGTCTGTACAAGCGCGAAGTGCGAGAGATCGCGCGCAAGGCAGGATTACCCAACCACGACAAGAAAGATTCGACGGGTATCTGCTTCATCGGCGAGCGCCCGTTTCGGGAATTCCTCAATCGTTACTTACCCGCCGACCCCGGCGAAATCTGGACAGTCGACGGCCACCTGGTCGGCCGCCATATGGGCCTCATGTTTTACACCATGGGGCAGCGTCAAGGACTCGGCATCGGCGGCATGCGGCGGCGCGCCTCGCCCGCCGAAAGCGGCGGTGACGCGTGGTATGTGGCCGCCAAAGACATTCCCAACAACCGCCTTCTGGTCGTGCAGGGTCACGACCACGACGCACTGCTTAAGACCAGCCTGACTGCGATCGACTCACACTGGATCAGCGGCACGCTCCCGCATTGCAACTGGGTCTACAACGCGAAGACCCGCTATCGCCAGAAAGATGCGCCGTGTACGATAGCGCGCGTTGACGACTGGAGTTGCGACGTAGAATTTGCCGAACCGCAATGGGCGGTCACGCCCGGCCAATCGGTGGTGGTCTACGAAAGCCGCGTGTGTTTGGGCGGCGGAATTATTCAGTAGGATCGGAGATCGACCACGGCGCGCAGGGGGCCCTGCTTGTATCTCAATGCTAACTCTTGGGCGGAATAGTCGATTTGAACGATGCGCGCTTGGCGAGCTTGTTCAACAAATTGGCGAGGTTCGGGTATAACTCGCGCCAGTTAAGTTGCGGCATGCGCAATTCCAAATAGTCGAGCGCACAGCCGACCGCGATGTCGGCGAGGCTGTACGAATCCCCCGCGCACCATGCGCGAATTGCAAGCTCTTCAGACATCGCCTTTAGCGCGCGGTCGACTTTGGCCTGCTGCCGCGAAATCCATTCGGCGTTTTGCGTTGCGACCGGCCGCCGCTGTTCAAGCACCACGGCCATTACAGCGTCAGTACAACCGTCGGCCAGCGCTTCCCAACGGCGGGCTTGGATCCGCTGGCGGGTGTCGTCGGGAATGAGCCGTTTGACGGGGCTTGCATTGTCGAGATACTCGACGATCACGCGCGAATCGAACAAGGACGTTTCGTCATCCAGCACCAATACCGGTACCTTGCCAAGCGGGTTAAATTCCGGCACGCGGGTTGCGGGATCGGCAAGGTTGTCCAGCACCAGATCGTACTCGATGCGCTTCTCCGCCAGAACGATACGAACCTTGCGGCTGTACGGACTGACGGGTCCGGCAAACAACTTCATGTGTGCTCTGTTCACTGCGGTTTAACGATATCGTGTTGATAATTCGTTCGTTGTTATAACATTGTAACATTGCGCTTTCCCGCGTTGCCGCGCTCCGCGCGCACTACGCCGCTTGACTCAATTGCACACGCCGCCTAGCATCGAGAGTGTCGAGCAAGGCTATGTAAATATCATAACAAAGAGAGAGACGGCGTGAGCGCACCCCAAACTAATATCAGCGATGCAACCCGCGCGAACCTGGTAATCCTCTATGCCGAAACGCGCGGCTTCACGCGCATGTCGGAAATCCTCGAGCCGGCCGTCGTGCTGACGCGCCTCAGCGAGTTTTTTGCGCTGGTGTCTGCGGCAGTGGAGCGCCATGAAGGTACGGTGCGCAGCCTGCTCAATGACAATTTGATTGCAACGTTTTCCGGCGCGGCCGAAGCCCGGCATGCAGTTGAGGCCGCGCAGGAAATCCAGCGCGAATTCGGCGCGCTGCAAGAAGCATGGCAGCGCGACTATGGATTTCAG
>JANXRI010000225.1 GCA_025353085.1 Betaproteobacteria bacterium | reverse complement strand
CTCGACGCCATCCGCCTCACCCTCGCAGGAATACCGTTGCAAAACCCCGCTTGAGCGCCAAGGCTGAGCAATTACAAAAACTATGCCAGCATGCGGGGTGAGCAATTACGGAAAGTGAGCAGATACTCAAGAGAGATGCCTAAACCCAGTTTAGCCGTAGCGAAAGAGATATCGAAAAAAGGGGAATTCTCGCAAAGTATATTTGTAGGATTGCTAGTGTGCGTCATTGCGACAACCGGCCTGCCGGGAAGCGCGTCCGCCAACCTAACAAAAATCGTGTGTGAGCCGATTAGCGAGGCGCAAGCTGATGAAATACTAAGAAAAGTTGGCAGATTTGTCGCCGTGGGACGCAAAATATATCGGGCGCGTGACGGATTTGTGTTTAGCGCGGCCAAGATGACGCAATACTGCTCATTACTACTCCTGGAAGGAGAAAAGTCAGTTGAACTGGAGCTGTACGGTAAAGGCAAAGAGAGTTACAGTATATTGATTGACGTAGTCGAGGATGCGTTGCAGTCAAAAATGTATCAGGATAGTTTGATTGAAGATGTGAGCCCGGCAGACGGCGACGTGCATTTCGTTCGCAATAGCGACACTGAGTTCGTCGAAATAGAACATATCCCCAACTAACCATCAAGGCTGCCGTCCTCGATGCATTCGGTGATGAGTTGGGCGCGGACCGAGAAATTGCGGATCGTATCGCCCAGATAGACGAGGCCAAAAACGATCTGGGCGACAACCACGAAGATGTGCCGGTTGCCATCGAGGATCGTACTGGGCGAGACCAGCAGCACGATGACGATCAAGCCCTGAAAGGCCAGGGCCGCCGGTAGCAGCAGGCGGAGTTCGCTGGTCTGCCGGTCATGGATGTGGGCGTAGAGCGCCATTCGCGCCGGGGTGTTCTCGAACTCGGGCCGTCGCGCCCGGATCATCTGCAGGTCCCAGCCGTAGAGGCACGCCGAGACCAGGAAGAACGCCAACATGAAAATGAACCATTTGGCTGGATGGGTGATTTGGCCGAAGGCGGCAACTTCGACAAAGGCCAGCAGCAGATAAAGCACGGTATGGACGATATCGAACGGCCAACTGATGAAGCTGATGGAGTGGGTGACCGCGAGCGCCCAGAAATTGATGATCAGGACGAAGCCGGCGACCATATACGGCCAGTAGAGCCATTGCGGGTCCCCGATCACCGCCTCCGAGTTGATCGCGAGGGTGGTCAGCGCCAGCCCCTGAATGACCGCGATCAACAGGAACTCGATGTCGATGACGGTGCGGTCCAGCCGCTCGCGTGTGACGATCGACCGCCCTCGCATGCCTACCCCCCCAGCTCCTAGCCCTCGCCCCGGCAGCGATTGCGATCCGTAGTCAGGGCATTTTCGGCTTTTTCTGTTGGCCTGACAACAACCGGCGCGGCAAGGTCGGGCTGGAAGCGCCCTGAAGCGGGGCCTCTTCTCGACGGGAGGTTTTGTTTGTCCCGGGGGATGTGCGCCCGGATAAAATGTGATGTGCTGCGCAGCGCCGCTTCGGACCAGGCAAAAAGCAAAAGCCGATCTGGTTCCAGAGGCCCCGCGCAGAGCGAACGCGCCGTGCGGCACGGGCCGCCGCCTTGCCCCACATATCAACGGGTGGAAACAACCCGGTGGCACTACCGAGGAGAAATCATGCCTGACGTCGGAATCCGCGTTGCGGTGGGACAGTTCCACGAACTGACTGAAGAGAAACTGCGCTTTGCCGCCCAGATCGGCGTCAAGGGCATCCAGATGAACAATCCGACACTGCCCGGAGACACCCGTTGGGAAGAACAGGATATTCGGGCGCTGGTCGACAAGACCGCGAACTTGCGCGACATTGCCGACGCACCACCGGTCGGCTGGTCGCTGCAGCGTCGGAGCGAATACTTCGACTGGGCGGCCCAGGTGGTCGACCAGATCCGTGGCACTCACCCGCAGCTGGAAGCACTGTTCGACGCGGCCTATGCCCAGCGTCCAACCTGACGGGGACCGATTGGTGGGTGCCGCCTCTCCAGCTCACCCATGAACA
>JANXRI010000124.1 GCA_025353085.1 Betaproteobacteria bacterium | reverse complement strand
TCGCCCGGCGGCATCACCGGTTTAACCACTGCCGACGGACGCTTTACGGTGTTGATGCCGCACCCGGAACGCGTATTCCGCACTGTGCAAAACTCATGGCATCCGCCGGCGTGGGGCGACGACGGCCCGTGGCTGCGCATGTTCCGCAATGCGCGGAAATGGGTGGGTTGACCCGAGTCGCCGCAGCGCGAACGACAATAAAAACGGCGCACCGGAGTGCGCCGTTTTTATGCTGACGGTTTTGTTATTCGACTTTGGCTTTGCCGCGCAGATCGGTGATCATCTTTTCGATCGACTGGCGCTGTAGACCCTGTACGATTTGCGGCTTCACTTCTTCGAGTGGTGGGAATTTCATAGCGCGCTCGTCATCGACGCGAATCACATGCCAGCCAAACTGGGTCTGCACCGGCGTATCGGTGATCTGGCCCTTTTTAAGTTTCTTGAGCGCATCGCTGAAGGCCGGCACATAACGGCCGCCCGGCGCCCAGTCAAGATCGCCGCCTTTATCCTTAGACCCGGGGTCCTGCGATTTTTGCGCGGCGATTTTTTCAAAGCTACCGCCTTTTTTAATTTGCGCGATGACCGCTTTTGCCTCCGCTTCTTCTTTGACGAGAATGTGACGCGCCTTGTATTCCATGTCGCCGGCCTGACCTTTGGCGCGGTCGTATTCCGCTTTAATTGCGTCGTCGGCAATCGGGTTGTTCTTGACGTAGTCCTGAATAAACGCGTTGACGAGCGCTTCCTGACGATTGAGCTCAACCTGAGTGGTGAATTCGGGCGTTTTATCGAGCCCTTTCTTCAACGCTTCCTGCGACAGCAGTTCATTGCGGATCAACACGTCACGCACACGGTTGCGCAGCTCGGGCGAATCCGCTTGACCCTGGGCAGCATTGGCTTTCAGCACGAAGTCGGCGCGGGCTTGTGGTATTTCCTTGCCGTTGACTTTCGCGACGGCGC
This sequence comes from Betaproteobacteria bacterium, assembly GCA_025353085.1. Taxonomy (GTDB): domain Bacteria; phylum Pseudomonadota; class Gammaproteobacteria; order Burkholderiales; family SG8-41; genus PALSA-1004. The sequence continues at coordinate 3,235 of JANXRI010000124.1, read as the reverse complement.
CCGCAGACTGCGCCAGGCTCGGCGCGACCACCACCGTCAGCGCGGCGGCAAGCATGAATGCAGTGGGCAAAGTCGTCATTTTCATCACATTGTTTCCTTGGTTTTAAAAATAAATGCTGCGCGAAATTAAATTTCGTCGGGAGTATACGCCTTGATAGACAGCGCGTGAATCTCGCGCTCGAGCATTTCACCGAGCGCGGCATGCACCAGGCGATGGCGAGCCTGACTTGATTTGCCCTCGAACTGCGGTGACACGATGATGAGTTGAAAATGGCCGCCGCCGCCTTTTGCGCCTTCATGGCCGGCATGCTGTGCGCTGTCATCAATGAGTTCAACGCTGTCGGGCGTCAGCACCGCGAGTCGTTGTTCTATGCGTTCGAGCGTGTCTTTCATTTGGCCTGCCCCTCATCGACATGCTTGGCCAGCATGAACGCCTGCAATACGGCGAAGACGAGCATCAAACCCATGCCGCCGAACAGCTTGAAATTAACCCAGGTATCCAGCGGAAAATTGAATGCGACGTAAAGATTTAAGACACCCATCACAGCGAAAAATCCGGCCCAGCTCAGTATGAGCTTGCGCCAGACGATATCGGGAAGCGTCATCTGCTTGCCCATCATCGCCTTGATCAGGTTCTTATGGAATGCAAATTCGGCGATCAGCAGGGTAAGGCTGAATACCCAATACAGGACGGTTGGTTTCCACTTAATAAAGGTTTCGTCGTGCAACAGGAGAGTCGCCCCGCCGAACACCGTGATCACGCCAAGGCTAACCCACAGCATGCCGTCAACTTTGCGCTTGCGTATCCAGACCCACCCGATTTGCAGGAAGGTTGCAACAATCGCGACCGCGGTGGCGATGTAAATGTCCGCGAATTTAAATGCGACAAAGAAGAGGATGACCGGAAACAGGTCGAACAGAAATTTCATAGGGCGCAATTATCGGGCGTCGCTGCGCACTTGTCCATGCAATGGTGAGGCCGGCGAAATGCCGGTCATTTTTTATCGAATTTGAGCGACGCCGAGTTGATGCAATAGCGCAGGCCCGTCGGGCGCGGGCCGTCTTTGAACACATGCCCCAGGTGCGCGCCGCAGCGCTTGCACAGCGCTTCGGTCCGGCGCATGAAGAAACCATTGTCTTCTTCGGTGTCAACGGTGCCGTCGACCGACGGTTGCCAGAAGCTCGGCCAGCCCGTGCCGGATTCAAATTTGTGATCAGAGCGAAAGAGCTCATTGTCGCAGCAGATGCAGCGATACACGCCGTTGTCGTGATTGTCCCAATAAGCGCCGCTGAAAGCGCGCTCGGTGCCCTTTTCGCGTGCGACGTGAAACTGTTCGGGCGTCAGAACTTTTTTCCACTCCTGCTCGGTTTTATCTATCTTGTCAGTCATGATTTCGTCTCTGGTTGAATGAGCATGACCTTATGCGCGTGCGGTTAGTTCCAGCTTTAAGTTGCCTTTTTCGATGTAGACGCGACCGGCGCGCGGGCGCCTGGCGAGTTCCTGCATGAGCCGCACCAGCGGTTTATCGAAAAAGTACTGCGTCTGCATGGGGCCGGCGGCGCGCATGTCGTCGACCTGCGAACCCGCATACAAATGGCGCAACAGCCGCTCTTCGTCGCTGATCGACGGATATTTTTTCCGCAGCGCAGCTACCGCCGGCGCGAGCGGCTGCGGCACGAGGGCGATTTTCGGCGACCCGTTATTGATGATGCGATCGAGTACATCCGGTGCGACCGGCGCCAATGGTTTGCCGTAATAACCAAGCGCGTACTTTTTCACTTCGTCCGGTACCGTCCGATAGCGATCATTCTGCATGACATTTAACACGGCCTGGGTAGCGACGAGTTGGGAGAAGGGCGTCACCATGGCCGGCCAGCCGAGGTCGGTGAACACGCGCGCGGTTTCTGCGAGCACTTCGCCGAACTTGTGGCTCAAGCCCGCCTGCGCGAGCTGGAACTTCATGTTGGTGAGCATGCCGCCCGGCAGTTGGTGCTCGTAGTGGAACTGGTCATATTCCATCGGCACGCCAAGCGGCAGATGATCCTGTTCGGCGACCGCGCGAAAATGCGCGCCGACTTCATCGACGAGACCGTCATCGATATCGATCGTGTAGCCCATGCTGCGCAGATTGCGCACGACCGTCTGGGTTGCCGGCTGCGCGGGCCCATTGGCGAGCGGTGCGATAGACGTCTGTATTTGCGTGACCCCGAGCTTCACGCCTTCGAGATACACGAGGGGTGCTAACCCCGTCATGCAGTGGCTGTGCAACTCGAGCGGCACTCGACCGGTGACCTTCAACATCGCCGGCACCAGCGTGCGAATCCGATCCGGCGTAAGCAAGCCCCCCGGATCCTTGATCATCATCACGTCGATATCGGCGCGCGCGATCAGTTCGGCAGTTTTGCGCGCAAAAAATTCATTCGTATGCACCGGGCTCTGGCAAAACACGATCGAGCCGACCGATTCCATGCCGAGCTCTTTGACTTTGCGCAGGATGCCCACGACGTTGTCGAGGTCACAAAGTGCGTCGATTGCCCGTACGCGGCGAATACCGTTTTTCGCCAGACATTCGAGCCACAGGTAATTGACGTCATCGGGTTGCACGTCGAACGAGAGCAGGCTTTTACTGCGCATGGCGGACTGCAGTTTGGTGCGGGTCACGCGCTCGCGCATGAGGCGCAGCCGTTGCCACGGGTCTTCCCTGAGATAGCGCACGCAGACATCGAACTGGATCGCGCTCATCAGATCGATCGCTTCAAACCCGCTGCGATCCATCGCTGCCGCGACCGGCAGCATCATCGCGGTCGTCATGCGCGTCGCCCACAGGCATTGATGCGCGTCGCGCAAGGTCGTGTCGATGATTTTGATTTCGGACATGCGGGTCAGTCGTCGGGCTTAATGATGATCAATACCTGATCTTGCTGAACCATGGCTTCGTTGGCAGCCGGAATTGCCGTGATTGTTCCGGCGACACCAGCCCTCAACGTGCTGAACAGCTTCATTACTTCGAATACGCCCACGGTATCGTCCGGTTGCACGCGGTCGCCAATCTCGGCGTGCGGCTTGGCGCCCGGCGAGGATGCGCGATAAAAGGTGCCCATCGTTGGCGCACGGATCGCGATATGTCCGGCCGGTACCTCAATGGTCGCGGCCGCGGTGGCCGGCGCCGCTGGCGCAGCCCGCGCCGGCGCGGCGGGGCGCGGCGCCGCCGGTGCAGGGAGCGTCGACGTCGTG
>JANXRI010000117.1 GCA_025353085.1 Betaproteobacteria bacterium | reverse complement strand
CAACGCTTTCTGGACAAAGCTGTTGTCGAAAGTTTTCGCGAGATCGATTTTCGCCGCCTGCACGCTCGGCTCGAACGAGTTCAATACTTTGAACACGTTTTTCGCGCCGTCCATGGAAAAGAGACCGTCGGGCGAATAGCCTTCCATGTTCTTGAGCAGCGCCACCTTATACAGGGTCGGATCGTCGCCATAATATTCAGCCGGGACGCTCGCAACCACTTCCTGGGGGCGCGCTTTCTGCAGCCATAAATCCGCGCGCACGATCGCATTGACCACTGCCTGCGCGGTATTGGGATATTTCCTGACCCAGTCAACGGGCGCATAAATGCAGCCTGCATGATAGGCGCCGCCGTACACCTCTTGCATGCCCCTGGCAGTGCGCGTGTCGATGACGGGCACGATGTCGCCGGACGCTTCAAGGCGCGCGATCACCGGGTCAAGATTGGAGATGCCGTCGATTTCCCCTTTGCGCATCGCCGCGACCGCACCCGCGGTTGCGCCTACGCCGATGATCGAAACCGCGTCGGGCGGCAGGCCATCCCTGGCCAACAAACTGCTCACCATCATGTTGGTGCTCGAACCCGGCGCCGTCACGCCGATTTTCCAGCCCTTCAGATCCTTCGGTGACTTATATTGCGCGACTTTATTTTTGTGCACGCCCAGCACGATGCCGGAGTAACGGCCTTCGAGCGCGATGGCGACGATGTTGATTCCCTTCGCCTGCATATTGATCGTGTGCTCGTAAGCGCCCGACACAATATCGGCGCTGCTGCCAACCATTGCCTGGAGCGCTTTGGCGCCGCCCGGAAAGTCGACGATTTCTACGGTGAGGCCCTCATCCTTGAAGTAACCGCGCTTTTCGGCGATCGTCAGCGGCAAATAATAAAAAAGATTTTTACCGCCGACCGCGATGGTGATTTTCGTTTTTTCAAGCGCCTGCGCGAGCGCGCCGTACGGCGCGATACCTGCGATGACCGCGAGCGCAATCAACAGACTTCGAGCGATACCCATAAACTCTCTCCAGGCGCAACGTGAATGGCGAGCGATGCTCACATGTGCATCAGTCAGTGTCAAGGCGCTGCACGCGCCGTCATGTCACGCCGCGCCGCTTAAGGTCTTGACGGCTTGGTGCGTCATACCCGAGTGCCGTCAATACCTCGTCCGTGTGCTCACCGAGCTTGGGCCCAATCCATTCGGTTGCGCCAGGGGTTGCTGACAACTTCGGCACAATGCCCGGCAGCTTGACCGGCTTGCCATCGGGTAGCCGATGTTGTTCGAGCATGCCGCGCGCGAGGTAATGCGGGTCCTTCATGATGTCCGAGACGTCGAACACTTTGCCTGACGGTACTTGTGCGTCTTCGAGCGCGGCGAGCACGAATTCGAGGTCATGACAGCGCGTCCAGTCGGCGATCGCGCCGTCGAGTTCCGCCGTTCGCGGCACGCGCCCTGCATTGCTCGCGAGGGCCGGATCGGAGCCGAGGTCCGCGCGTCCGATCGCCGTCATCATGCGCTTGAAAATCGCGTCGTTGTTCGCCCCCACAATCACGAATTTTCCGTCGCGCGTCGGGTAGGTGTTCGACGGCACGATGCCGGGCAGCGCGTTGCCCGCGCGTTCGCGCACAAACCCGAGCACATCGAACTCCGGCACCAGACTTTCCATCATGCTGAACACCGCTTCGTACAACGCAACATCGACGACCTGGCCGCGTCCGCCGTTCATATTGCGGTGATGCAGCGCCATCATTGCGCCGATCACGCCATAGAGCGCCGCGATCGAATCGCCAAGCGAAATTCCGAGTCGCACCGGCGGGCGATCGGCGTAGCCGGTCACATAGCGCATGCCGCCCATCGATTCGCCGATCACACCGAACCCCGGACGATCGCGATATGGCCCCGTCTGTCCATAGCCGGACAAGCGCACCATGATCAGTCGCGGATTTAGTTTGGCAAGTTCATCGAAGCCGAGATGCCATTTCTCGAGCGCACCGGGGCGGAAGTTCTCGACCACGATATCGGCTTCCGCGCACAGCTTGCGCACGATCTCCTGCCCCTCAGGCGTGCGCAGATTGACGGTCACCGATTTCTTGTTGCGTGCCTGCACGTACCACCACAGCGACGTGCCTTCGTACATCTTGCGCCATTCGCGCAACTGGTCGCCGCCCGCGGGCGATTCGATCTTGATCACGTCGGCGCCGAATTCCGCGAACCGGCGACTGCAAAACGGGCCGGCGATCAACGTGCCGAGTTCGATCACCTTGATGCCTTTTAATGGCGGCGCTGCGGTGTCACTCATATAATCCGGGATTCGCTTTGGCGGGACTCGCATTCTAATATGGCCACGAAAGACTCGTTGTTCGGCGTACTGTCGCGCCAGCCCTGGTGGTTGAGCGTGATGGTCGGCGCGGCGTTGTTCGGTAGCGCGCAGGTATTTTTGCCGACCACGATTGCGGCGGCGATAGCGGCGCCCTTTCTGGGCATAGCATGCTATGCGGGCTGGCGTCAGTTGCGTACGCCGAGCGCGACGAATGTCAGTGAAATGCTCGCGCGGATACGCGGCATGCCGTGGGAGAATTTCTCGGCGCTGCTCGCCGAAGCATTTCGCCGTGATGGTTATGCGGTCAGCGAAGTTTACAAGGGTACGGTCGATCTCAAGCTCGACAAAGCGGGACGCATTTCAATCGTCAGTTGCAAACGCTGGAAGGTCGCGCAAACCGGCATCGGTCCTTTGCGCGATCTCGTCGAGGCCAAAAACGCCAACGACGCAGCGGACGGCATCTACGTCGCGGCCGGCGATTTCACCGCCAATGCGCGCACCTTCGCGAAAGAGAAATCAATCCGCCTGTTGAACGATGGTGCGCTCGCTGAACTTATTGCGCGGGTCGAACGCGGAAACCGCGGCTGGTTCCGGTTCCGGTAATGAGAAGCGAACTAAAAACAATACCATCTTAAACCGCGAAGGACGCAAAGGACGCGAAGGAAAACCAATACCAAGGTTAAAGGGGATTGGCCTTATTCCAATAAATGCTCTCTATCCGCCATATGCCCTTTACAGTTTTTTTGCTTCCTTTGCGTCCTTGGCGTCCTTGCGGTTCAAACTTTCGGTGTATCCATCAGCGTGAGCGTGTCCAGACGTCCGGGACCCGCCGCAGGCAGTCGAAATAATTGTAAACGCCGAAAACTACAAAGAGAAAGCGTCCGCGAACGCGCGAAAGTCGGCAACGCCCTCGATATTCATCAGCCCGGCATAAAGCTTTTGCGTGACCGTCTGGCCCCACACCGGCTCGCCGAGCTCGAAAAATTTGCCCGTCAATTCCGCTTCCGTGTGCGGTTTTGCCGCCTCCCCTTTCGTGATGACGCAACGGCCTTCGTGGGCAGAGCCGTCGCGCATCACGATGCGGATCGTGACCGGCTGCTCCATGGGAAAGCGCGCGGTGAACGATTTATCTTCCTGTAAATCGACGCGCTGTACGAGCGCCTGCACTTCCCGGTTGGCGACGGCCGCGTCGTCGAAACTCTTCAACCCCGAGCGGCCGTGATAAAGGATGCTCGCCAGCGCGAACGGCACCGAAAAACGCGCGCCGAAGCTCGACACGATGTTTTTGCCCGCGAGACTGGCCGCCAGCATATAGGCCCTGACTTCGATGCGCTCGATTTGCGCAAGGTCCAGCTTGCCGCCCGAGACCTTTGCCAGCAGATCTTCAAGCGCGTCGACAGCGGAGTGCCCATAGCGTCCGATCGGGTGCAGCTTGAAATAACTTTGCGCGATCAGCCAGTCGCTGCCGAGCCCCGCGACCGCAAGCTCGCGGTCGAATTGCTCCGAGTACACGCCCTTGCCGTATACGTTGCCCACGCTGTCGATCTCACCGGTGAAGCCGCACTCGACGAGGCGCACCGCCA
>JANXRI010000090.1 GCA_025353085.1 Betaproteobacteria bacterium | reverse complement strand
CAGCGAGTGCCGTGCCGCAGATCAAGGCCGGCAAGATCAAGGGTATCGCGGTGACGACTGTCAAGAGATCAGCGTTGATGCCGTCGATACCGACCATTGCGGAATCGGGGCTGCCGGGTTTCGATGCCAATAATTGGTATGGCATTCTCGCGCCGGCAAAAACACCGCGCGCAATTATCATGCGCCTTAATGCCAGCGTCGCCCAAGTGCTCGCAATGCCCGACGTGAAGGAGTTTCTGTTCAATCAAGGCCTCGATGCGGCGCCCGGCACGCCCGAGCAGTTCGGCGCCTACATTAAATCCGAGATCGCCAAGTGGGCCAAGGTCGTCAAGGATTCCGGGGCACGGGCGGATTGATGCGGCTCGCCGCGATCCTGCTCGCCGGTACGGCGGCAGTGGCCGGCGCGGTTGATTTTCCGAGCAAGCCGGTGCGCCTGATCGTCGGCTTTCCGCCCGGCGGCGCGACTGATCTCGTCGCGCGCATCATCCAGCCGCGCATGTCGGCCGCGTTCGGTCAGCAGGTGATCATCGACAATCGTCCGGGCGCCAACGGCATCATTGCCGCCGACCTCACCGGGCACGCGGACCCTGACGGTCATACTATTTTGTTCGGCCACATCGGCATGCTGATCATCAGCCCGGCAATTCAGAAAGTGCCGTACGATCCATACAAAGACTTTGCCCCGGTCGGCCTCGCGGTATCGTTGCAGAACATCATCATCACGCATCCGGCGATGCCGGCGAAATCGCTTAAAGAAATGATTGCGCTCGCCAAGAGCAAACCGGGGCAGTTGAATTACGCAACTTCCGGCATCGGCAGCCCCGGGCAGCTTGCCGCGGTGCTGCTCGAATCGATGACGGGCATCAAGTTGTCGCACATACCTTACAAAGGCGGCGGCCCCGCGATCACCGATCTGCTTGCCGGGCATGTACCGATGTTTTTTGCGGTGATATCGACCGGGGTGCCGCATGTGCAGGCCGGCAAAGCGCGCGCCCTCGCAGTGACCGGAATTAAGCGCGCCGAAGCCGTGCCCGAGGTGCCGACGGTCGCGGAAGCGGGCGTGCCGGGCTACGCCGCAACCAACTGGTACGGACTGCTGGCGCCGCCCAAAACGCCGAAGCCCATTATCGACCGCATCAATCGAGAGATGACCGCCGCATTGAACGCACCCGACGTTATCGACAATCTAAAATCACGCGGTATAGACGCGACACCCAATTCACCCGCTGAATTCCTGGCGTTCATCCGCGCGGAAGATCGTAAGTGGACGCCGATCATCAAGCAGGCCGGCATCAAGCCGGATTGAGATACCGCTTACTCGACGGGTAAATCGGCGCGCGATGACCACTCGTGCCACGAGCCGATGAAATTTCGCGCGCCCGGTATGCCCGCATACTTGAGCGCATAGTACGTATTCGCAGACCGCGCGCCGCGGTGGCAGTAGACCGCCATCTCCTGGCGAATATTGATGCCGTGCGCTTCAAGCAGCGCGACGATTTTTTCCGGCGACTTGTAACGTCCATTCTCCTGAAACTTCGTCCACTCGATGTGGATTGCATGCGGAATGTGGCCGCGGCGCTTGCAGCAAGGCGTAGCGTCCTTGCCCCCCCCATTCGAGATCGTCGCGCACGTCGATCACATAAAAATTCCACGACCCGGCGCGGCGCGCAATCTCATCGATCGGTGCATGGCAGCCTGATGCTATCGACACCGGTATTTTCGTCGGCCGCACGGTCGCAATGTCCGTGTCGTCCAGCACCGGTCCGCCCTCAGCCTGCCATTGGGTCAGACCGCCGTGCAACATGCGCGCTTTCCGATGCCCGATAAATTCGAGCAGCCAAAGTTCGCGCGCCGCGCGCATGCCGGTGTGTTCGTCATAGACGATGACCGGCCGATCAAGCCGCACACCCACCGAACTGAAACGATCAGCCATCGACTGCGCGAATTTGCGCATGTTCTCAAGCGAACTGTCGCTTACCAGCGAATCGTAAGTCGACAGCGGCATTGCGCCTGGAATATGCCCTTTCTTGAATTCGCCGGCTTTACGCGCGTCGATTAATACGGCGCCGGACGCAATCACCGCATCGAGCGCTGACGGTTCGATCAGAATTTCACTGGCGTCCATGACAATCCCGCAATTTAGTTATTCATTGGCGCAACATTGTGCGCGTCAGGCTGCGAAAAAAGGGGCGAGCTACCGACACATTCCCGGCAAGTACGGCCCGGCCGAATTCTGTCCGCACGTCAGAGCTACGCAACAGACCACGTTCGTTGCCACCGCCCGGCCTTCTGGTCGCGCCTGGACTGCATGATACACTCGCGCGATACTCCGACGCACCGATTCAGCAAGACACAGATCGAACAATTTACCAAACACTAACGAGACGTTAACAGAGCGTTAACAGGAGAAGCGCATTGAAGATTCTTGTATTGCCGGGCGATGGGATCGGACCCGAAATATGCGCGGCGACCCTGACAGTTCTCGACCGCGCCGACACGCTTTTCAAGCTCGGTCTCGAATGGCAGCACGATGAAATGGGTTTCATCACGTTGAAAAAAGAAGGCACCACGCTGCCGCCGCGCGTGCTCGAAGCGGCAAAGGCGGCCGCGGGCGTCATCCTCGGCCCGGTATCGCATCTTGATTATCCTACACGAGAAGAAGGCGGCATCAATCCGTCGGGTGAATTTCGCGTCAAGCTCGATCTCTACGCAAATATACGGCCGGCGAAATCGCGCCTCGGCGTCGGGCTGACCGGCAAGCCGGTCGATCTCGTGATCTTCAGGGAATGCACCGAAGGCTTTTACGCCGATCGCAATATGTTCATGGGCCTCGGCGAATTCATGCCTACCGAAGACATGGCAATTTCAATGCGGCGCGTCACCGCCAAATGCTGCAACCGCATTGCGCGGCGCGCGTTTGAATTTGCGATGCAGCGCAAGAAACATGTCACCGCAGTGCACAAGGTGAACGTGCTGCGTATTTCCGACGCGTTGTTCCTGCGCGAAGTGCGCAAGGTCGCGCTGGATTTTCCTGAAGTGAAGCTCGATGAAGTGCTCGTCGACGCGATGGCCGCATTATTGCTGCGCGATCCGATGCGTTTCGACGTGATCGTCACCGGCAACATGTTTGGCGACATTTTGTCGGACGAAGCCTCTGAGCTGTCGGGCAGCATTGGACTCGCCGGCTCGGTGAACGCCGGTGACGATCTGTGCGTCGCGCAGGCCCAGCATGGTTCGGCGCCAGACATCGCGGGGCAGGACAAAGCGAATCCGACGTCGTTGATATTGTCGGCGGCGATGTTACTCGAATGGCTCGGCCGCCGGCACCACAAACCTGCGTACACTTTAGCGGCACAGAAGATCGAGGCGGCAATTGATTCAACGTTAAAAGATCCAGCGACCCGCACCGCCGACATGGGGGGCAAACTGGGCACCGCGGCGTTTTCGAAAGCCGTCGCCGAACGGCTGGCCGGGTAGCTGAGAAGTTACCTGCCCGTGCGCGTCGGCGGGCCTTTCAATTCGATTACGTTGCCTTCGGGGTCGCTCACGTACAGGGACGGCCCATAACCGTCAGCGCCGAAGCGCGATTTGATTTCCCCCACGGCGACTCCATTCGACACGAGATGCGCGACCAGCGCATTTTGGTCGAACGGCTCTATGCGCAGACACAAGTGATCCATGTTGCGCCGTGTCTTTCCGGGGCCCATGCCGCCCGCCCGGCCGAGTTCACCTTCGACCGTAATCAAATCAATCATCGAAACGCCGGCGCGCAACTGAGTGAGTCCCAATTCCGGCCGCTCGCGCTCGACACTGCAGCCGAGCACATCGCAGTAAAACCGCTTGAGCCGCGCCGCATTGGCGACGCGCAGCACGACGTGATCGAGCGCCAGAATCTCGAATGCAACGCGTTTGCGAATTATCGATTTTGGCATGGCGTCTTCCGGCTCAAATAAAAATGCCACCGCACCGGGCGGTGCGATGGCATTGCAAGGATCGAACGGCGGCTTACTTGTCGATGCCGCCCATGCATAGATATTTGACCTCGAGAAATTCTTCGATCCCGTACTTCGAGCCTTCGCGCCCGATGCCGGACTCCTTCATGCCACCAAACGGCGCGACTTCGTTGGAAATGATGCCGCAGTTGATGCCGACAATGCCGTACTCGAGCGCTTCCGCAACACGCCAGATGCGGCCGATGTCGCGGCTGTAAAAATACGATGCGAGGCCGTATTCCGTATCGTTGGCGAGCTTGATCAATTCCTGTTCGGTCTTGAAGCGGAACAGCGGCGCGACCGGCCCGAATGTTTCTTCGTGGGTGACTTTCATATTCGTTTTAACGTCGGCCAACACGGTCGGCTCGAAGAACGTGCTGCCCTTGGCATGCCGCTTGCCGCCGGTCACGATGCGCGCGCCCTTGTCGAGCGCGTCGGCAATGTGCTCTTCGACTTTTTCAACGGCTTTCATGTCGATCAGCGGACCCTGCATGACGCCCTCTTCCATGCCGTTGCCAACTTTCATCGCGGCAACTTTTTCGCCGAGCTTCTGCGCGAATTTATCGTAAACGCCTTCCTGCACGAACAGGCGATTCGCGCACACGCACGTTTGCCCGGTATTGCGAAACTTCGACATCATCGCGCCTTCGACGGCCGCATCGATATCGGCGTCGTCGAACACGATGAACGGCGCGTTGCCACCGAGTTCAAGCGACACTTTCTTGACGGTGCCTGCGCACTGCGCCATCAGCAGCTTGCCGACTTCAGTCGAACCGGTGAAGGTGAACTTGCGCACAATCGGGTTGGTCGTCAATTCGTTGCCAATCGGGCCGGATGAGCCGGTGATTACATTGATGACGCCCTTCGGAATTCCCGCGCGTTCAGCGAGCTCGCATAGCGCGAGCGCCGAATAGGGCGTGTAGGTCGCGGGCTTGATTACCATGGTGCAGCCGGCGGCCAACGCGGGGCCGGCTTTGCGCGTGATCATTGCGTTCGGAAAATTCCACGGCGTCACCGCCGCGCATACGCCGATCGGCTGCTTGAGGACGACGATGCGCTTGTCGGCCTGGTGCTGGGGAATCACGTCGCCGTAGATGCGCTTGCCTTCCTCGGCAAACCATTCGATAAATGAAGCGCCATAGCTGATTTCGCCCTTCGATTCGGCGAGCGGCTTGCCCTGCTCGGTCGTCATCAGGACCGCGAGATCATCCTGATTCGCCATCATCAGATCGAACCATTTGCGCAGCACGGTCGCCCGCTCCTTGGCGGTCCTGGCGCGCCACGCGGGCCACGCTGCATTGGCTGCTTCAATCGCGCGCTTCGTTTCAGCCGCGCCCATTTTTGGCACAGTGCCGATCTGCAAGCCGTCCGCCGGATTGTTCACGGCCAGCGTGGTCTTATCGTCCGCATCCACCCATTTGCCATCGATGTAGCATTGCTGGCGGAACAGGCTCATGTCTTTCAACTGCAACGCAGGTTTGACTTTGGTGAGCATGGCGAATTCCTTACGGAGAAATTGGTAGAGCAAGGTTGAAAAATCCGGCGCTAATTATAACACCCGGTCGCACGCCTTTTCGGATTCGAAAACAGCATCGGCAGGTCGTGACTGGCAGCGGGCGGGCACGGTGTTGACCGCCTGGTCTACGGGAGAATTGTCAGATGGTCTCAACATAAAATATTGACCGTAGGCGTAAAAATCCAACACCTGCAGGGTAGTTTTGTGCAAATTTTGCACGATGCGCACGCCATGCTTGACGCTGCCCGTGGCGAGGAGATATAACGGAATTAAGCGCCGCTATTCAGGAGTGCGGCGCCGCGAGTGTCAGACCTTTTCAACCATTGACGGGGGTTTCCGATGAAGCTGTTGTCCAAGTTAATAAGTCAAATGCTGATCCTTAGCATGGTGTTGATGCCGTTTTCAACGCAGGCGGGAATGATTGCGACGGACAATGTCGCAGTTAACGCGACAGCCGAAGCCAGTCGCGACAAAGTGCTTGAGTTCGTCAGCCGCACCGACGTGCAAAAGCAGTTCGAAGCGCTGGGCCTGACCGCAACCAATGCGGCAGAACGCGTGAATGCGATGACGCAGGATGAGATCAATCGCATCGCGGGCAAGATCGACTCACTGCCGGCAGGCGCGAGCTCGAGCAGCGGCTGGTGGATCGCCGGCGTGATCGTGGTTGCCGCGATCATCTGGTACTACTGGAGATAACTGAAGCAGATTCAACATGCACAGCTTTAAAGCCCGCTTAACGGCGGGCTTTATTTTTTTGAGCGCCCTTATGTCGGGCTGCTCACTGATCGCGCCGCAAACGTACGCGCTGAAAGAAAAGCGCCCGTCCGAATTGCCGGCCCGCATCGAGCTCACGCAGGTTCCGTTTTATCCGCAGGAAGATTTTTACTGCGGCCCGGCTGCGCTGGCGATGGCGGTGACCGCCGCCGGCGTGCCGGTGACCCCTGAAGAGTTGATCGACCAGGTGTACCTGCCGGGACGCAAAGGCAGTTTGCAGGTCGAGATGCTGGCAGCCGCGCGCCGGCGCGGACTCGTTGCCTACGAGCTTGCGCCGAAGGTCGCCGACTTGTTGCGCGAACTCGCGGCCGGCACCCCCGCGATCGTGCTCGAAAATTATGGGCCCTTCAAATGGTTTCCGCTGTGGCATTACTCGGTGGTGGTCGGTTACGACCTGGATCGGCTTGAAGTCATACGCCGCTCGGGCAATAGACCGCGGCTGCCGACGCCACTGCCGATATTCGAAAAAATATGGCGCGAAGAGGATTACTGGGCGATGGTAGTGTTGCCGCCCGAGCGGGTGCCGGCCACCGCAACCGAGCCGCGCTATGCGGCGGCGGTCGTCGCGCTGGAGAGAAGCGGTCATGTGAAAAATGCACTGATCGCCTACAACTCATTACTCAAACGCTGGCCCGATAGCCTGACCGGCCAAATGGGCCGCGGCAATGCCGCTTATGCGTTGCACGATCTGGATACCGCCGAAGCTGCATTCACCCAGGCGACCCTCGACCATCCGGAGGCGGCCGCCGCCTTTAACAATCTTGCGAGTGTGCTGGGCGAGCGCAATAAATTGTCTGAGGCGTTGGCCGCCGCTGAAAAAGCAGTGGCCCTCGGCGGTCCGAATCAACAGGCGACCGAAGCGACGCTCGATGAAATCCGTCAGAAGATTGCGGCGGCCCGCGCTGAGGAAGCGTCGCACGCGGCACCGCCCGCTCCGGCTTTAGCGCCCGCACCCGCGCAAAGTTCGCCGGCGGCGCCGGCTATTCAGCCTAAGCCCCGCCAAAAAAAGCGCTACCCCGCGGCCTGACGGCAGATGCACATCAATCGAGGCTGACGTGAGCCTGCTTGACGACTTTCCCCCACTTCGGGATTTCGCTTTTGATCAATGTCCCGAATTGTTCCGGTGTGCCGGCGACGGGTGACGAACCCATCTCGATCAACCGTTGCTTGATGTCAGGCAGATTTGCGATGCGCACCATTTCGCCGTTCAATTTGGCGATTACATCTTTCGGCGTGCCGGCGGGCGCGACCACGCCATACCACGCAATCGACTCGAAGCCCGGCACGCCCGAGTCGGCGACTGTTGATACGTCAGGTAACACCGGCGAGCGCGTAGCACTCGTGACCGCGAGGCCGCGCAGCTTGCCCGACTTCACGTGGGGCAGAATCGGAATCATGCTTTCGAATGCAAAAGGTATCTGGCCGCCGATCAAATCAATGATCGCCGGCCCGCTGCCCTTATAGGGGATGTGCGTCATCTCGACCTTGGTCATGAACTTGAACATCTCCGCGGTCAGATGCTGAGGCGAACCGGGGCCCGCCGATGCATAGTTGAATTGTCCGGGACGCGCTTTAATCAGCGTAATAAATTCGCGCACGTTCCTGACCGGCAACGATGGGTGAGTGACGAGCACCAGCGGAACGGACGCTGCCAACACCACCGGCGAAAAATCTTTGGCGGGGTCGTACGGCAGTTTGCTAAAAAGACTGGCATTGATCGCGAGGGGACCGCTGGCGCCCATCAATAGGGTGTAGCCGTCAGGCGGCGACTTCGCCACGAAGTCCGCGCCAATATTGCCGCCCGCACCGGGTTTTGC
>JANXRI010000079.1 GCA_025353085.1 Betaproteobacteria bacterium | reverse complement strand
TAGAACTTCATCCCCGTTTTCTTAACGAGTTCGACCCACTTTGCGTATTCAGCTTTGACCTCGCCCGCAAACTCCTGAGGAGAATTGCCGACGATGTCGGTGCCTTCGATTTCCATGCGGCGCGCGACCTCAGGCGTTTGGAGCGAGCGGCGCGCCTCGGCATTCAACATCGCGACGATCGCGGGCGGCGTGCGCGCGGGCGCCAGCATGCCGAACCACGCGACGACTTGATAGCCGGGGATGCCGCTTTCGGCAACGGTCGGCACGTCCGGCAAGGTTTTGGCGCGTACGCTGCTCGTGACGGCGATCGCTTTGAGGCGGCCTGCGCGTATCAGCGGCAGCGCCGAAAGCGGACTGCCGATCATCCAGTCGGCCTGGCCCGCGGCGACGGCAGGATAAGCATCGGCCACACCTTTATACGGAATATGCGTCATCGGCGTGCCCGCCATCACACTCAACAATTCGGCGCCCATATGCACGATGCTGCCAACGCCGGCGGACGCGAAGCTGACGCCGCCCGGCCTGGTCTTCGCGAGCGCGATGAGTTCCTTGATGTTCGAGGCCGGCACCGAGGGCGTCAGAATCACGATGTACGGATTCGAAGTCAGACGGCTGATCGGCTGCAGATCGCGCACCGGGTCGTAGTTTTGCGGACGCAGCGCCGCGTTGGTGACCACACTGCTGCTGGTCACAAGGAGCGTATAGCCATCGGGTGCCGCCTTGGTGACGAGCTCGACGCCGATGCTGCCGCCTGCGCCAACCCGGTTATCGACGACGAATGATTGACCCCACACTTGGATGTAATGCTGGGCCGCGATGCGTGCGAGCGCGTCGACGCCGCCACCGGCAGTCACGTTGACAACGATGCGCACGGGGCGCTGCGGATACGGGCCCGCTGCAGCCGGCGGTGTCGCTGCCTGCGCGATGAGCGGGCAGGCACATGCCAACATGACCGCGCAAACAGTTTTCTTCGTGGTGCCCGCAGCAGCGCACGCGCCGGTACTATTTTCTGCGTTAGTTCCGCCGCTACACTGTGCAGGCCCGCGCTTTAGTCTTCGATCTTGCAAGTAAGTTTCTCCTTGTGCGGCATTTTACGGCACACGCGAGATTCACAGTATGGCGCGCCGCAGCTACTTCTTCTCCGCGGCCAATGTACGGTATCTTTTCATCTCAGCCCTAAGGAGACCCTGCATGGCACATATCGACACCAGCGAAATCATCCGCGCCGCGGTCTGGATCCGGCCGACCGGCAAAGCACTCGAGCGGATTCAGAAATGGGTGCGGCTCGCGCACAAGGAAGCCGGCGGCCCGCAGGTGCCGCCGCATATCACTTTGCTCACGGGCGCCGAGACCACGCTGGCGAGCGCAGAGCTCAAACTGAAGCACCTCGCCGCGCGCATCAAGCCATTCATGCTCAAGCTCGGCGACATCGACTCGGGTGACGATTATTTCCGCAGCCTCTTTGCGAACGTCGAGCGTAGCGAAGAGCTCGCCGCCGCGCAGCGCGCCGCCTACGACGCCTTCGAAATGAATCCAGCGCCGCCGTTCGAGCCGCACCTGAGCCTCGCCTACGGCAAGATTGACGCAGCGGTAAAAAAACGCCTTACGATTGAAGCGGGCGGCCGCCTCGACGGCCAATTCGAAGTGCGCGCGGTGCACCTCGTGAATTCGACGAGCGGCGTGCCAGTTTCGGCCTGGCACACGCTCTTCGAGCAGCCGCTGGCCGCGGCCTGATATCGAGAACATGCTGCGCGAACCACCCTACGATGGCAGCGGCGGCAATGACGGCAGCGGCAGCGATCGGGCGCCGTCGATCGCCGATGTGCTGCGCGCGGCGCTGACGCCGATCGCGGGGCAAATCGATGTTGCATTCATCTACGGGCCGCTGGCACGCGGTGCGATCAAGCCGCACGGCGACGTCGACGTCATGATCATCGGCCGCGCAATTGCTTACGCCGAGGTGATTCCGCATTTCATTGCGGCCGCGAAATACCTGGGGCGCTCGATCAACCCGAGCGTGTATTGCGCGGACGAATGGAAACGCAAGCTGGTGCAGGGCAACCGCGTCATACTCGCCGTCATGCAACAGCCAAAGATTTTTGTGATCGGTTCGACGGAGCGCATTCCTCAAGCGAGTTGAGCGCGCGCCCTTCGCCGGCGCTTAGCGTTATGATTGGCGCATGTTTCGGCGCCTGCTAATTCTGTTGTCGATCGCGCTGCTTGCAGGTTGCGCGCAGACCAACACCACGCCTTCAAGGTCCGGCGGCGGCTTCGGGGCCGCCCAGTTCATTAAATCGGACATCGACCGCGTCGCCGAAGCGCATCAGCGCGAAGTTTTTTACAATCTCAAGTTGCTCGCCGAAAAACTTTACCGGCGCAATCCGCGCGAATTGAAAAAAAGCGGCACCGCGACAGTGGATGCAGGGGTGGCGCGGATCTTTGAAGGCCGCCACGACTGGCGGTTTGCCGAGCTCCAGGGCAACCGCGGGCCCGCTGCGATTTACCTCGCGTTTCGCGACGATTATGCGGGTGACCGCGTGCTCGCGTTCGTCGCCGGCCTCGGCAGCATGATGCAAGTCGCCTTCAACGACAAAACCGAATTCTTCCTGCTTGACGATCTCGATCCGCAGCGGCTCTACAACGCCGCGCGCAACGTCGAAATCGCGGTGTGGAAACTCTCCGGCGCACGCACTCTGAACGGCGACCTGTATTTGCTTTCGAACGAGACGGCCGCACCGGTGCGCAATCTTTCGTTCGAACGCGAATTCGGCAAGATCATCGGCAGCCTCGACGTGCTCTCGAAAATAATCGCCGACAAGGACAATCGCACCATCGTCAAAGTGATTCAGACCCTCGCGACCGCGGTGTTCCTGCCGGTTAAGTAAGGTCGAAGGCATTGGGAGCCGCAGATAAACGCAGATAAAATCAAAGACCGGAGCCGGCCCGAATCTAGATTTGCGTTTGTTGTCGGTTAGCTGCCGTCCCGCGGGGGTGATCGTGTACCCACTAAGGGGTATCGAGAATCACCATCCGCGTTTATCTGCGTTTATCTGCGGCTGAATGCTTTTTTAGGTAAGTTCTCAAGCAGCTTTCACCAGCACATCGCGCAGCACGGCGTCGACGGTGCGTGCCAGCTTGTCGACGATTTCGCTGATGTGCGCGGCGGTCACGATATACGGCGGCGCGAGCATCGCATGATCGCCGCTTTTGCCGTCGACGAGGCCGCCTGCCGGATAGCAGATCAGACCGTTTTGCATGCCGACATGCTTGATCTTCGCGTTGATTCTGAGCGCGGGATCGAATGGCTGTTTAGTGCGGCGGTCGGCGACAAATTCGAGCGCCATGAAAAGTCCGCGGCCCCGGATGTCGCCAACGTGCGGATGGTTGGCGAAGCGGTCATCGAGCGCCGCCATTAACGCGTCGCCCTGGCGCTTAACGTTCGCCAGCAAAGCGTGTTCGCGGATTTCATTTTGTGTCGCGAGCGCCGCCGCGCACGCGACTGGATGGGCGGTGAACGTATGGCCGTGCATCACCACATTGCTGCCGCGCTCGATTGCGCGATGAATTTTCTCGGCGATCAGCAGCGCGCCGATCGGCTGATAGCCGGCACCGAGGCCTTTGGCAACGGTCAGCAGGTCGGGCGCAATGCCTTCCTGCTCGAATGCATAGCGCGTGCCGGTACGCCCCATGCCGCACATCACTTCGTCGAGTATCAGCAACACGCCGTAGTGGTCGCAGATTTCGCGGATGCGCTTGAAGTAACCGGGCGTCGCGGCGACCGCGCCGAGCGTCGCACCAACCACCGTCTCGGCGATGAACGCGGCGACCTTGTCCGCGCCGAGTTCGAGGATTTTGGTTTCGAGCTCGTTGGCCAGGCGCAAGCCGTACGCTTCGGCACTTTCGTCGGCTGCCTGATAACGGTACGCATAGCACGGCGAAATATGCTGCATCGAATCGATCAGCACCGGCTCGAACGCGCGCCGCCGCCAGATGTTGCCGCTCGCCGACAGCGCGCCGAATGTATTGCCGTGATAACTCTGGCGCCGCGCGATTACATACTTGCGCTGGCCTTCCCCGCACTCGACGAAATACTGGCGAGTCAGTTTCAATGCCGCTTCGACGGATTCCGAGCCGCCGCAGGTAAACCACACCTTGGTGAGTTCGCCGGGTGCGCCCTTCACGAGATCGTCCGCGAGCCGTTCCGCTGCTTCGGTGGTGAAGAAACGCGAATGCGCGAATGCAAGCGCATCGGTTTGCGCGTGAATCGCGGCGCGCACCACTTGATTGCTGTGGCCAAGGCACGACACTGCCGCGCCCGACGATGCATCGATATAGCGCTTGCCCGAGGCGTCGATCAAATAGGGGCCGTCGCCGGCCACCGCGACGGGCAACGCGTGATCGAGATTTTCGCGATAGAGAATGTGCGACATGGCGGTTCCTCCGTGAGCTGAGCGAAACGCACCATACCGCTATCGCCGCGGGCTCGTCCAGTCGCTACACTGCTTGACCGGGGTCGCTGCAGCGACTTACGCTTTGCCGCCGCACCGAAATCACAGGGGAGGACATACGTTATGCCTTACGCCAGCGCACGCGACGGGACCAAACTTTATTTCGAGGCAGCCGGCCGCGGCACGCCGATCGTGTTCGTGCATGAATTTTCGGGCGACCATCGCAGTTGGGAAGCGCAGATGCGCCACTTCGCGCGGCGCTACCGCTGCATCGCGTTTAACACTCGCGGCTATCCGCCCTCCGACGTGCCAAAAGCGTGTGCGAAATATTCGCAGCCGATCGTGATCGACGATGTCGCCGCGGTCATGCAACATCTTGAATTGCGCAAGGCGCATATCGTCGGCTGCTCGATGGGCGCGCGCACTTCGCTCGGCTTCGGCCTCACCTATCCGGCGCGCTGCTGGTCAGTGACCACCGTCGGCGCGGGCGCGGGTTCCAATCCTGCGACGCGCGCGGCTTTCCTGCGTAATACCGAAGCCAACGCGCGGCGCTTTCTCGCGCTCGGTGTGCCGGCCACGTTGCGCATCAGCAGCGTGGCGGCCGGCCGCATCCCGCAAATGAACAAGGATCCACGCGGGTTTACCGAATTCCGCCGCTGGCAGATGAGCACTCGGCGCTCGGGCTTGCCAACACGCAGCGCGGCGTGCAGTTGAAACGCGCGACGATTTTCGAGCTCGGCAGCGCGCTGCGCAAAATGAAAGTGCCGCTGTTCGTGGTGAGCGGCGATGAGGACGACAACTGCGTTGCGCCGGCGCTCTTCATGAAAAGCCAGTGCAAGGCGGCGCGGCTGTGGATCTGCCCGGCGACGGGGCATACGGTAAACACTGAAGAACCCGACTTATTCAACCAGATGCTCGGCGATTTTCTGTGGCAGGTCGATAGCGGACGCTGGCGGGCGCGGGACCCGCGGTCGATTGTTAGATAGCTGCGAAACGCAGCTATCTCCATTCTGCGGTTGTTGCGATTTTTCGGCGTGCGCTGGAATTCAAAAGCGCTCGGTTTGTCTCGGACTCCGGGTGCAGACCCGGGGCTGGTTTCAATCTCGCCGGGTGGCAGACCCGGGGCTGGTCACTTTTCCTGCGCGGCCAGGAAAAGTAACCAAAAGGAGGCCGCCCCGTGGTGAGCCGCGCCTTCGCGTTCCCTGCGTTACTCGACAAGTTCGGGGTCTCGCAAAACTCGCTCGAAGAATGAGAAAACACGTAAACGATTGCGAGCTCAGACAGTTCCTCGACCACAGCACCGAACTCGCCTGCGTTACTCAGCGACTCACAAAGGGGTTGAAATACCAGGCAGCGTTGAGACAAGAAGCAGTGAGTAGTGAACACGATCAAATTTCAAACAGACTAAAAACACTGCACAAGTCGTCGTTCCGGCGCACGCCGGAATCCAGTGCATTTGAGCGCCTGGCTCCGGCCTCTGCCGGAGTGACGAACTTGATCAAGGTTTCCTAATAAACAACACAGCGAATTGCGACGTCGCTGTCGCTCGCACTCTCACCATCTAGTTTGTTTTTTCCCCTCGTGAGACGCTGAGCAGTCGCAGCCGTGAAAAGGGCTTTCGGCGAAGAACTGTTTGAGCTCGCAATCGTTTACGTGTTTTCTCATTTATCGAGCGAGTTTTCTGAGCCGCTTTTCACGGCGAGCAGCGCAGGGAATCCCCGGAAGGGGACGACTCGCTGGGGCGGCTTTTTCTTGGGTTACTTTCTTTTGGCCGCGCAAAAGAAAGTGACCAGCCCCGGGTCTGCCACCCGGAGATTGAAACCAGCCCCGAATCTGCCACCCGGAAAGCATGAGACCACCGGCAAAAAAACTACCTCTCCCCGTTGCGATACGCCTCGTCAAATTTCGCTTCGAGAAATTCATTCACGCCGCGACAACCCGCGACAACCGCAAGTGCCCATGCGAAATAATCGCTCTTGCGCTGTTCGTCCCAGCCGCTCGGCGGGCTCACCGCCATCGCGCGCAGATTCGACGTCTTGTCGGCGATCTTCAACATTCTGGCGCGAGCTGATTTATGCGGTGCGTGCTCGATCTGCAGCCGCTTGCGCTCGGCCTTGAGCAACGTCTTGTCGTCGGTGACGTCGCGCACCAGTCCCGCAACGTCCACGCCGAACAGTTCGACAAGTTCGTCGTAAGTAACACCCTGGTCTTCAATGCAGTCATGTAAAAGACCCGCGATGACGAGATTGGCGTCGCGGCCGCCGGTCGCCTCCGAGAGCAGATGCGCGACTTCGGCGAGATGGTTGATAT
>JANXRI010000046.1 GCA_025353085.1 Betaproteobacteria bacterium | reverse complement strand
GCTCGATCAACGGAAACAGCATCCGGATCAGTTCGTCTTTCTGGTCGTGCGTAAGGCGCGAAAGATCCGGCAGTTCTTCCATGCATCACAGCATACACACTGCGTACAATTTGTACAATAGCTACACGCTGAATAGTCACTTTTTTTCAACACAAAAAACCCATGGGCCAGCAGCAAAGGTTGAAACAAGGTAACTGGGGTGCGGACTAAACGTGGTTCATCACGACAATGCCGCTTTTTACCGATTCCACGCCGCGCACGTTTCGCGCAATTTGCTCTGCCATCATCCGATGTTCATGTGTGTCGACTTCGCCGTAGAGCGTTACGACGCCGTCCAGCACGCCGACTTCCAGCGTATAAAGCTCGAGCTGCGGCTCC
Source organism: Betaproteobacteria bacterium (assembly GCA_025353085.1). Lineage (GTDB taxonomy): Bacteria > Pseudomonadota > Gammaproteobacteria > Burkholderiales > SG8-41 > PALSA-1004. The sequence continues at coordinate 5,565 of JANXRI010000046.1, read as the reverse complement.
CGAACCAGCGCATTTTTAACATTGATCAGCAACGCAACAGCATTGTTGGGAGCGTGGGGAGCGATTGCGTGGCTCGCATCAGGCTCCGAGCGGTCGAAGAAAACCGCCGTCGCATAACTTTCGTTTGCCGACTTGGGGATGTGATCGACTATGACACTTTTATTGCATCCGCTGACAGTCAACCAGCCGCCTATGAGGAGCATGGTCAATAAGTGTCGAGTCACGAGTGAGTTCCTGGCTACAAGCCACCGATTGATATGTGTTTCACGCGAATCGTGGCATCAGCCGGCAACCGCTTGAGTCGCGGCGCCATCGAGTAACAAATGCGCGGTTCCCACCGTGGCGCTACGGGCGGCGGCATTGCGCATCACGTCCACTATTCTGAGACTTTCAACTTCAATGTATAAAATTTCGGAGCTGACCATCAGTCGTCGATAGCCCGGCTCCAGTGGAGTCAAGCGCTCTTCCAGTTGCCCCGGCAGCGCGCTCGTGCGTGCGTGCGCAGGGAGCCGCGCGCCGACGATCCACCGGCTCCGTACTTGTGGGAGCCTCGCCTGGCCTTGCGCAGCGGTCGCACCAAGCCACTCGCCGTCAAAATAGCTTTCTATCGTCGTTCGATCGCTGTCGGTGAACCAGCGATTTTGCTCTGCACGGGTCGCGTCCGCGGCGCCGGGCGCGCGCCGTAGCAACACGCATTCAGTCCGCGTATGTCGGGTGTCCTGCATGCTCACGATGTTCCCCTTTCAAAACAGATTTTGTAGCTGCCGCTAGCCTTTGGCGACCGTCCGGTTCTTCTCGTCCAAAACCTTGATCAGGCCATCGATTCCAGAGCGCGAAACTTCGGAGGCGAAGCTGCTGCGGTAATTAGTCACGAGGCTCAGGTTTTCCACCACCACATCCGTGACCTTCCATGCTTCTCCAGACTTTTCAAGCCGATAGTCAACTAATGTCGATTGCTTGCCTGCATCCTTGATCGTTGTTTTGACCGTCACTTCGTTTTGCCCCGCCGCGACTTTCACGGGCTTGACCTCGACTGCTTCGCTGCCCGTCGCCGAAGCGGTCAATGCGGACGTATAGGTGTTGACCAGCAGGGTGCGAAAGCCATGTTCGAGCGCTTCTTGCTGGGCGGGTGAGGCATCGCGCCAAGCGCGCCCGACGGCGAGCTGCGTCATTCGCCTGAAGTCAAAATGCGGCAGAACTTTCTGCTCGGCAATTTCGCGCAGGGCTCGTTTATCCTTGGATTGCTTGATGACCGCGATTACTTCATCGACGGTGGTCTTAACGACGGCATCTGGCGCGACTTCTGCGGCCGACGCCGCGCACGAGATCAGCACGCAGCAAGCCACTAAAACTCTAACTGCCGAATCGACGAACAGTTTGGCGCAACGACGGAAATTATTGGACTGCTGATAAGGCGCGACAGCAAACATGTAGTTCTCCTGGAAGCGGTACGTACGGAACCACCGACGCACTTGCAAGCACCGTGCCAATAGTTTTTATCTATAAAACTCAACGGGTTGTGATGTCAACTCGACGCATCAAGCAGAATGAATGTCGCCCCCGCCCGACGAGCTTTCAAGAACCCGGCAAAAGACTAGGCAGTTCATACACTTAGCCTGTCGCCAAACCACGACTCGCATAGCACGATGCGATGCCGTTCACGTGCCTTCACCATTCGCATATGAACATGAGCACTAAAGCAGTGCCACTTAAGTCATCAGCGTTGGCCGCGCAGTGATGACGAATCTGCGCTGCTGGCTCAACTGCCTTGCGCGTGCATGATGGCGCGCGGCACCAGCGAGCTTCCGCCGAGTACCTGTAGTGAGCGGTCGGCGCTCGCATTGCAAATTTTTTGCAGCTCAAGAAAAGCGCGACTTGCTGCGGTGTTGTGCCAGAACCAATCATTCACCGCCTGGGCATCGGGATTGCCCGGCTGGGCGGCGGCCGCCTCGTAGTAATAAGCGCGCAAATCGTCACACACAATTTTGAGCGTCTCGCCGGCGCTCATTGCGCCCGGACTGGCGGCAGGCGACGCTCGCAAATAGGCAATTACGAATTTCGCGGCGTCCGCCATCGTCAGGCCGCTGAGGCCGGTGGTCGTGCGCTTACGCCGCCTCGCCGCGAGATCATGCCAGGGTGCCAGCTCTTCGACTTCGCGCATGAGCGCCGTCCCAAGATCTTCGCTAGCGGCCGCGCGCTCGAAGCTGACGGGGCAAGCCATGCCCTCCAGCGCTTCGGCAGCAACGACCGGTGCATCTTCGAGATAATCTTCGAGCACAGGTCCAGAGGGCGCTTCCAGCAGGCGCAGTACCGCGAACAACACGCGGTGCTGAAAATTTTCGTCGCGCGGTACGCCGAATGGCCGCCCGAGTATGAATGGCACCCATAACGCGCGCGGCGGCGACATTGCAGCCGTATGTTCGCGCACGAGCGAGATTTGCGTCGTCGCGACGCCCGCCGTTTCAAGGTAGTGGCCGAGCGCGCCGACGGCGCACGTGCAATTAGGTCAAACCGGACTTAACAGGACCGCGTCAACTTGGTCCTTTTTCAACAGCATCGCGAGTTCGCGCGCTTTTGCCTCGAGCTTGCGAATCGGCGCCGCGCCCATGAAAGAGTAATGAAAATCCGCGACGCCGCCGATCATGCCGTCGCGCGCGAGTTCATTTAGCCGGTCGAGCGGAAATGCGACGTTATGATCTTCCTGAAAGCCGGTGCGGTCGAAATTTACCGATTGATGACTCATCACGAGTTCGCTCGCCGGTGTGTCGCCTGAAATAATTCGATAGTCCGTCGCGGTCGCGCTGGGCCCGAACGGCCGGTCGCCGCGCACCTGCAGTCCCGCCGTCGAGACGATCGCTATGCGGCATTCGGCCAGCGGCGGCGGCTTAACCCACGGCCGCGCACTGAACTCATCGAGTCCCTTCAGTTTGTCGAGCATGTGCGCGCGCTCGAAGTCCGGCAGATCAGCGAGTCTTACCATGCGTTTTCTCCAGATTACGTTTCCTTCCCTGCAAAGGAAGGATCGCGGTGGGATGGGATGAGGTCCTACTTCTCAAAGCGGCGAAATCTTCAATTCAGCGGCGAGCGCGTCGAGGCTTTTCAACAAAGGCGCCGGCAGCGGAATGCCTGACTGCAGACGTTCGGCGCGTTTCGCGTGGCTCTGTTCGCCGGGCAGACGTATCGCGTCGACGCCTGGCAGGCGCTTCGAGTTTCGAATATCGCGGATCAACTCGTCGACGCTCGCCTTGAACTCCTGCAGGTCACGGAACATCGCGACATTGATGGCGACAATCACATGCCCGGTATTGGTCGGTGTCGTGTCGTCGTTATTGAAATCGACAACGTCGCGTCCCATTGCCGCCCCGTTCAAAGTACCAGCGAGCAAGCCGAACACGAGTGCCAACCCATAACCTTTGTAGCCGCCAATGGGCAGCAGCAAGCCCTCGTTCGCGCGCCTGGGATCGGTCAGCGCTTTGCCCATGCGATCGATCATCCAGCCTTCCGGCATCGTTTCGCCGCGCTGGGCGGCAGTTTTGACTTTCCCGTACGCGGCAACGGTCGTCGCCATGTCGAGAACGATCGGCGGCTCCTTACCCGCCGGCACGCCGACCGCAATCGGATTGGTCGACAGCAGCATGTCGAGGCCGCCCCATGCCGCAAGATGATTCGCATTGCCGACGGCAAGATACAAACCGATCATGTCATGTTCGACCGGCATGCTCGCATATAAAGAAGCGGGTCCCGCATGGTTGCTGTGCTTGACGCCGACCCATGCGACGCCCGAGGTTCTGGCTTTCGCAATCGCATGCTCTGCAGCGATGCGCATGACGAGGTGCCCCATGCCGTTGTCGCCGTCGATCAACGCCATGCCCGGCGCGGCGCGTTCGATGCGGATGTCCGGCTTGATATTCACCGCGCCGCCTTTAATGCGCCGTACGTATTGCGGCAGGCGGAACACGCCGTGCCCGTCGGCGCCGACCACATCCGCGCGGGTCATCAACTCGGCAATATTGGCCGCGTCAGATGCGGATATGCCGATTGCGATAAACGCTTTCGCGATAAACGCCTGGAGTTCGATTGCAGAGACTTTGCGGAGTTGTGGATTCATGGAACGAATTTTACCGCTTCTCACAGCGACCTGAATGACGCAGCCGACGCGCTCAACATTGCGAGACGTAACCGCTCAAACCGAGCCACGACGATATTCGATGATGCATCGTCGTTCGCGGCCCGTCCGCTCAGCCTATAGTCATGCGTAATTCGGAAAACGACTCGATGGCATAAGAGCCGTCAGGAACTTGAATTGTATTTGTCACGACGGTTTTAGATACCGCAGCCATCGATGCGCGGACCAAACGGAGGAGATGACCGTAGTACTTGAAGGCACGCCACCGAGGCTGACTCGCGTCCGCTCGAACCAAAGTCAGGCGTCACTTCGCACCAGAGGCACCAGGAATGTGTGAAGGACTCCCATCAGGAAAATACCTCCTGCGACTGCCGCACATCCAAGAAGCAAGGATTCGGATTTCAGGAAAGCTAAGCCACCCAAGAACGCTGGAATCGCTGCCAAGACCGCTGTCCAGTGTGCCGCCACTGCTTTCCCGCACGATTGACAGTGGATCACACGACCAGGGCCGAGCGCCGACTTGCGTCCAAGGCTCATGGCAGCTCGACTGCAGTACGGACATTTCACCATTGTCGTGACGTGGAACGTGTGCTTCACCAGCGGCCGCAGGCCGTCAGGTGCAAGCGATGGTTATGCTGCAGACTCAAGATGATCTTCCCATCCCGGGAAAACCAGAACGGCAGGATGACACTTCAGCGCGCGCGCGATTACTTTGGCACGCTCAACCCCGAGGCGAACACGGTCGTTCTCAATGGCCGATAGAGTGGCTTGCGCAATACGAGTGCGCTGGGCGAGTTGATTTTGACTAAGGCCCTGCAACTCGCGGATGATGCGAACGGATTCTCCAACCGTTACCTTGATACGTTTCTTCGAGGGACGAAATTGACTCATTACGGTCTCCGATAATCATGTGCGGTGATTGACACCGCCTGAAACAATTGCTGTTCCGGCGTGGTGCAATAAATTACACGGTACTGTACGCCGAGCCGGCAAGATCGATGCCCGTTCCATTCGCCCGAAAGCGCTTCGTCGTGAAACCCTTTGATCATGCGCAGGCCGGGCGGTCCGGAAAGCGCGGCGATATCCTTCCACTTTTCGTATCGTTTCAGAATCTCTCGGGGTAGCGCCGAGAGTTGTTTATCGATACGGCGGTGTTCTTCGATTCGCCACATGCCATATAATGCCTATACTATAAATGGCATGTCAAGGTCTGCTTTTCCCTCGGCATAACGTGAATTAGGTTGCCTAAAAGACGCTTTGCGTTCCGCCTGTTTGTAACCAAAGTCCGACAACCAATTCTGAATCAGGCACTTGCCGGCAACCATGCAATAAAAATTCATGTTTTCAGCATAACGCAACTTGGCGCCGTCGCCAATCCGGCGAACGAATGGCCGTGGTGCGCATGACGGCGCAAGCAAGAGTCAGGGGCTGGCGCGATT
>JANXRI010000042.1 GCA_025353085.1 Betaproteobacteria bacterium | reverse complement strand
GCCTTGTACTGAGCATCACGCTTATCGTCTCTGGCATCGGCGCGAGCCTCAGCTACTTTGCGGTCGGCTTTTGCATCTGCTTTCGCGCTGGTGCGAGCAGCCTTGGCGTCCTTTATGCAGACGTCTTTCGCGTTGCCTTTTTGATCGTCACATTTCTCCTTGGCAACCGAGTAATCCGCATCCGCACGAGTGTTGCGCGCAGCGACGCGGGCTTTGCCGGTGCCTTTATATTCGGCCTCAGCCTCGGCTTTACCGATCTTTTGTTTTGCCTTCGCTTCCGCCGTGCACACGTCCTTGGCGTTTCCTTTCATCGTTTTGCACTGCTCTTTATCCGTCTTGAATGCGTCATCGATCTGCCGGGTGTTCGACTTGTATGTGTCCTTGCTCATGGCCGATGCTGCGTAGCCGGGCATTACTGCCACGATCGCAGCCGTTGCTGCCAGTGCCATAAATATTTTTTTCATTACTTATCTCCTCAGTTAAATTGGATTACGCGCCACGAGGATATCGATCGGCGCCAGAACGTCACACCGACAGCCCCGATCCTTCGCTCAGCAACAGTCGTGCCAGAGCACTTTCTTCGCGTATCAGCCACTTGTCCGCGCAGTCAATGCTCTTTTGTAAAAACAACACCCTCCCGGGATATAAGCGCGGCTGTCGCCGCCCGTAATCACCCAAAAAAACGGCGCCTCGCCGCTTAGGCGACCGCGCCGTCCCGCTGCTTGCGGTAGCTCTACTTACGGCTACCATCCTGCTATTTGAAAATGTTTTAGTTCTTTTTCTCCGCCGCACCCTGGATTTTTTCCCCGCCGCGTTCGATATCTTTACCCGCGCCGTCGATGGTGTTGCACGCGGTTAACAAAACGATTGCCACTGCGCCAAGGATTGCGATAGCTTTGCCTAACATGGTTAATTTCCTTTAGTGTTTGGTTGGTTTGTTAACTGTCAGATGTAACGGGAGTTTCATAAAGCACTTGTTATGCCAGTTCAAACTGCTGGTGCAAGAGGTGAAAATGCTGCGCCCTCATACGTTCCGGTAAAAGCAGCACATCGCGCGCCCGTCTACCGCGCAAAACTTTCAAGAAGCTGCGCCGGAATTGAGCGGACCTTCAGCGTGTTCGCGCTTTTCGGACATCGTTGTAAACACTTCCTTGATCTTCGCGAAGTCTTTGGTCTTGTCGAAAAAATAATCGGCGCCCAACTCGATGCTGCGTGCCCGGTAGGACGGAATCGCATAGTTCGTCAGGACAATGACTGCAGTACCCGGCCGGCGGTGTCCGCGCAAATTACGCAATACGCCCAAGCCGGTGCCCTGGAGCAATTGCAGGTCGAGAATCAGCACATCCCAATCACACGCCTGCAATGCCGAATCAGCTACTGTTTCAGTCTCCGCATGGCCCACCATGGTTATTTTTCCCCACGTCGCGAATGCCTCTGACAGGCGATCGCGCAACATAGCGGAGTCTTCAACCAGAAAAATCTTCAGCGGCGCACAACTTTCCATCGCCGTAATGGGCCCGATCTGGCTTTGACGGCCGTCGTCAAACGAGCCGTAATGCGCCGGCTCTTTAGAGGAGATTTCAGAATTCAGCACTTGCGCGCGGTAGCTCATACGTGGCCTCAGTAAGGTGGATAACCGGTATCTACAGGGAGTCGCATTGAAAAGTTGTCTAATCGTGCTGCCGGAGGTGTTCCGGCGCCTGCCCAGGCGAATTGCCATTCATAAGAGCCGGTATCATGCGCGGGTCAAAATCGAGCCACGTGCCGTTTTCCCATCTTCCTTCGGCGCGCTCGACTTGTTTCGCGCCATGCGCGCGCAGGATTTCGAATGCGCGCTGTTCCGCTTCTGCAGTTTCGGCGTGGACAGCGACCATGGCGCCGGCGTGCCTCACCTCAGTCGGCGGCTGCGGCGACTCGTTGTCGCCGGATTTGCTTAAGGCCCCCACGAGCGACCCTGTGTAGGCGCCGACGGCCGCGGCTGTCGCGGCTACGGCAGATCCAAGTCCAGTGGCGGCAATGGTTGCGGCGCCGACGCCCAAGCCGAGGGTCGCGCCAATTAACGCGCCGGACACGGCGCCCTTATGCGCGTTGCCTGCCCCTGGATCAGCGTCTTCATCGCCACCCATCGGGTGCAGCGCATGCTGGCCGGGAGGATTCAACAGGAATATCGAGACGTTTGCCGGATCGAAATTCGCCGAGCTCAATGCTGTTGCGACGGATTCCGTTTGTTCCATCGTGGCGAACTCGCCCGCTATGATGATTGCCATTGGTATTTTCCTCTGCGCACTTTCTTTGGAGTGGACACGGTGGGCCGCTGTTACTGCGCAGTCGGATGCAGGCCGATCGCGGGTCGCCCGCTACGTGATGCAAGTAGCGTACCCAAGACGACTTGCGCCTTCACGTATTCCTACAGTGCAGGCTAGCGCAAGTAGTGTCGTCGAATTTAAGGGGGCGGATTAAATTCGACCTCAGCAATATGTGCTCGGCGTGAGTCGTAAATCGGTAAATTTTTCAATTCGGCGCACGCATTCTTACGAACTAACGCCGCGAGGCCCGGCGGTCATCGGATAGCCCGCTGATTACTCATGTAAAAAAATATGGCATGCAAGTTGCGAGGCTCGTGGCCTGACTTTGACTTCAGGGAAACCGTGATGAAAACGAAAATGTTTTGCCAACCGAACTCGAATTTCACAAGCTCGTCGCGGCGCAGCCGTTCCGTCCAAAGGGGGAACTAATGGATACCTCGCTCCGGGTTCAACAATACGAAGCGCGCCCGCTATCGGTTGTCGAAGCACTCGTCGACTATCCGCTTACGCCCCCCGACATGGGGGCGTTCGAGCGCCACAGCCCCACGCAAAATCAGATTCTGGCGGAATTGCCGGATGCGGAATATGAAAGGCTGCGGCCCTATTTGGACTTCGTCCAGCTGCCACTCGGACAAATGCTGCATGAGACCAACGGACGCTCCAGCTTCGCTTATTTTCCAACCGCCGGAATCGTATCGCCCTTGTGCATGATGAAGAATGGCGCAGCGGCAGCCGTGGCAATAACCGGCAACGACGGCATGATTGGCACTTCACTGTTTATGGGCAAAGGCGGCACGTCTGACCGCGCCGTCGTCCAAAGCCCGGGTCATGCATACCGATTGGGTGCTAACCGTCTTAGACACGAGTTCGAACGTGGTGGATGCTTCTCGAAATTGCTGTTGCAATACACGCACTCCTTATTTATGCAGATGGCGCAGACGGCAGTGTGCAATCGTTATCATTCAATCGAGCAACAACTCTGTCGCTGGTTATTGCTTATGCTCGACCGCATGCCGACGAATGAATTGAGCCTGACGCATGAGCTGCTATCCCGTATTCTGGGCGTGCGCCGTGAAGGAATTACCGACGCGGCGGGCAAGTTGCAAAAAGCCGGCGTCATTCGATATCGGCGCGGTCACATCACAGTGCTTGAAGAG
>JANXRI010000470.1 GCA_025353085.1 Betaproteobacteria bacterium | reverse complement strand
TGATGGGCGCGGCGAGTGCGAATGTGCCGGCGATCATGCTCGTGACGGGCCCGATGCTCACGGGCAATCATCGTGGCGAGCGGTTGGGCGCGTGCACCGACTGCCGGCGTTTCTGGGCGCGGTTTCGCGCGGGCGAAATTGACCAGCAAGAAATCAACGAGGTCAACGAGAAGTTAGCACCCACCGCGGGCACGTGCATGGTGATGGGCACCGCGAGCACGATGGCATTGTGCACCGAAGCGATGGGCATGATGTTGCCCGGCGGTGCGGCGATACCCGCGGTGATGGCGGACCGCATCCGCAACGCCGAGGCGACCGGCGCGCGCGCGGTGGCGATCGCGAAAGAGGGGCTCACGCCTCAGAAAATCATGACGCCGCGGGCATTCGAGAACGCGTTGCGCGTGCTGCTGGCGATCAGCGGCTCGACTAATGCCATCGTGCATTTCGCCGCCATGGCCGGCCGCCTCGGCATCGAACTCGATCTCGAAGCGTTCGATCGCATGGGGCGCGGGACGCCGGTGCTGGTCGATTTGAAACCGACCGGCCAGCACTATATGGAAGACCTGTACCGGGTCGGCGGCTTGACCACGATATTGCGCGAGATTAAACCGTTGCTCCATCTCGATGCGTTGACGATTACCGGGCGCACGCTCGGTGAGGAAATCGACGCGGCGCCGGCCACAATTAAGCAGGATGTGGTGCGCCCGTTCAACAACCCGATTTTCGGCGAAGGCGGTATGGCGGTGCTGCGCGGCAACCTCGCCCCGGGTGGCGCGATCGTCAAGCAATCGGCGGCGACGGCCAGACTCATGCAGCACGAGGGACGCGCGGTCGTGTTCGACACGCTGGAAGACCTTGCCGGGCGCATCGATTCGCCGGACCTTGACGTGACGGCCGACGATGTTCTGGTGCTGCGTAACGCAGGCCCCAAAGGCGCGCCCGGCATGCCGGAGGCCGGCTATATTCCGATTCCGAAAAAGCTCGCGCAGCAGGGCGTCAAAGACATGGTGCGAATTTCGGACGCGCGCATGAGCGGAACAGCGTTCGGTTCGATTGTGCTGCACATCACACCGGAGTCCGCGGTGGGCGGGCCGCTGGCGCTGGTCAAAGACGGCGACCGCATCAAGCTCGATGTTGCCAATCGCCGGCTCGAGTTACTCGTGTCCGACGCAGAACTCGCAGCCCGTCAAAAAAAATGGCGCGCGCCGAAATCGCGGGCGGGCGACGAGCGCGGCTATCGCAAATTGTTTCTCGATACGGTGCAGCAGGCCGACAGGGGCTGCGACTTCGAGTTTTTGGCGCCGGCGCTCACCGCACGAACACCGACTTAGTTGATGATGCGCGAAAACCCATAGTGGAAATCGACCACTGGTGGCGGCCGCTCGCATTCACACTATTATTCGCGGGGCTATGGCTGGCGGTAACGTTTTTACTCAGCTATATCAGCGGTTGGGCGTTCCTCGCCAAACACTACCGCGCCGCGCGTCCCTTCGCCGGGCGCTATGAGCGCATACGCAGCAGTCAGATGGGGCCGCTCGGTCCGTTCGGCGGCGCGCGCAATGCCTTATATCTCGGCGTCGATCCGGACGGCTTGCATCTGCGGATGTTCATTCTGTTCCGGTTGAACTGCCGCGATCTATTCATCCCGTGGCGCGAGATCACCGTGAGCCGGGGTAAATCGTTTTTCCTCGAGTACATCGAGTTTCAATTTTTGAGGGCGCCGAAGATCGGCGTGCGAATACATGGGAAAGCCGGCGAGGTCATCCGCGCGCTGGCGGGCCCGGCCTGGCCGGTCGAGACGCCGCAGGAGGTAGTGCGACAGTGACCTACATGCTGGCGGAAGCTCTGATGAGACGCGTTTTTTCGTTGAGCTTCGGCGTCTGCCGGATGACGAACTTTTCTTAAGCGGCTGCCCTTGAGGCGCGCTTGCGGTCCTGCTCCTGCAGGTGGCGCTTACGAATCCGAATCGACTTCGGTGTAATCTCGACCAGTTCATCGTCGGCGATAAACTCGATCGCTGATTCGAGCGTGATCTGGATCGGCGGCACCAGGCGCACGGCCTCGTCGGTGCCCGATGCACGCACGTTGGTGAGTTGCTTGCCTTTGATCGGATTGACGACGAGGTCGTTATCGCGGCTGTGAATCCCGATGATGATGCCTTCATACAACGGATCGCCCGGGCTCACGAACATGCGGCCGCGCTCCTGCAATTTCCACAGCGCATAGGCGACGGCTTCACCCGATTCGGCGGAAATCAGCACGCCGTTACGCCGATCCGCCATGTCAGGTTTCATCGCGCCATAGTCGTCGAATACATGGCTCATGATGCCGGTGCCGCGCGTCATCGTCATAAACTCGGACTGAAAGCCGATCAGACCGCGCGCGGGTATCCGGTAATCAAGACGCACGCGGCCCTTGCCGTCCGATTGCATGTCCTGCAGATCACCGCGGCGCGCACCGAGTGCCTCCATCGCCGCGCCCTGGTTTGTATCCTCGACGTCGACCGTCAGCATTTCGTACGGTTCTTGTTTCTCACCGTTAATTTCCTTGATGACGACGCGCGGACGGCCGACTGCGAGCTCGTAGCCTTCGCGGCGCATGTTTTCAAGCAAGATCGTCAGATGCAACTCGCCGCGGCCCGACACTTCAAATACATCGGCATCCGCGGTTTCGACCACTTTCAACGCGACGTTGCTCATTAACTCGCGTTGCAGGCGCTCGCGCAGTTGGCGACTTGTTACGTACTTGCCTTCACGGCCGGCAAGCGGCGACGTGTTGACCTGGAAGTTCATCGTCAGCGTAGGCTCGTCGACTTTGAGCAATGGCAGCGCTTCGGGATGCTCGGGATCGGTGACAGTTACGCCGATCCCGATTTCATCGATGCCGTTGATCAACACGATGTCGCCGGCTTCCGCCTGATCGACTACGACGCGCTCGAGACCTTTGAACACCTGGACCTGATTTACCTTGGCGTTGATTGGCGCAATCGGACCGCCGTCCGGACCATGCAGAACCGTTACGAGCTGACCTGACTTGATGCGGCCACGGATTACGCGGCCAACGCCGATGCGACCCACATAGCTTGAATAATCGAGCGAGCAGATTTGCAGTTGCAGCGGGCCGTTCGGATCGTCCGCGCGCGCCGGGACGTAATTCAATATCGCCTCGAACAGCGGCTTCAGATCGTCGTTCTTCTTCGCGAGATCTTCGGTCGCCCAGCCTTCAAGCGCCGACGCGTAAATAATCGGGAAATCAAGTTGCGCTTCAGTTGCGCCGAGCTTGTCGAATAAATCAAATGTGTGATTGACGACCCAGTCGGGCCTTGCACCGGGACGATCCACTTTGTTGACGACGACAATGGGTTTCAGCCCGAGCGCTAATGCCTTGCGCGTGACAAAGCGCGTCTGCGGCATCGGGCCTTCGACCGCATCGACCAGCAGCAACACACCGTCGACCATCGATAGCACGCGTTCGACTTCGCCGCCGAAATCCGCATGGCCGGGTGTGTCGACGATATTGATATGCGTGCCGTTATAGGAGACCGCGCAGTTCTTGGCGAGAATCGTGATGCCGCGCTCTTTTTCGAGATCGTTCGAATCCATCACGCGCTCTTCGATGTGCTGATGCGCGGCAAAGGTGCCGGACTGGCGCAGAAGTTTGTCGACCAGCGTGGTTTTGCCGTGGTCAACGTGGGCGATGATGGCTACATTTCGGATGGCGCGCATGGGGCGACTCTGAGGGCTAAATTGAAAAGCGCAAGAGTATAGCATGCGCAGGTAACATCTCACTGGATGTACTCGCGTGTTCTGCCCTGCATCGCGCGAGCGTAAGAGCGCCATAAGCGTCGGCAAGTTCCTTGCGCGAAGCGCGCGATTCTTGGTGCCGACTACATTCGAAGCCTTCAGGTTCGTGCATACGGTTGATGCAAGCTTCGTCTCGCGCATCCGCGATAACTCCGCAGATCAATTGGTAATTTCACTGAATTTCGTGTAATGTGCGCGCACCTCGAAGCAATCCAGTCACTCAGGATTGAAAATCTTCGGGTTGCATCTGTCCCTGACCCCTTCGATTCAGCGCCCATTCTCAAATAGCTGCTTCAGCCACGGTTAGCGACGATACCCGTGCGCTGGCGGCGTTTGCCTGCCTCTTGCAGCAGTTGTTTTGCCTGCGCGTTTGTTTTTTGTTGTACCTCTAAGAAAGTTTTATCGATGTCATTTCAATCATTGAATTTGAATCCCGCTATTGTGCAGGCGTTGACTGCGTCCGGTTATACCGAACCAACTCCGGTGCAGGCCAAAGCCATTCCGGACGCAATCGCCGGCCACGACCTTATGTGCTCGGCCCCGACCGGCACGGGCAAGACGGCCGCTTTCGTGCTGCCCGCGTTGCAGCGCTTAGCAATTCCGGCCAAGCCGGGTCGCGGTCCGCGCGTGCTGGTGTTGACCCCGACGCGCGAACTGGCTCTCCAGGTCACGTCCGCCGTCGAGAAATACAGTAAATTCATGTCCCGCGTGCGCACCGGCACAGTGCTAGGCGGCATGCCCTATCCGAAACAGCGCAAACTGCTCGAGTCGCCGCTCGATATTCTGGTGGCGACGCCTGGCCGGTTGATTGATTTCATCGATCAGGGCAGGGTTGATTTTTCGCGGCTTGAATTGCTGGTGCTTGACGAAGCAGACCGCATGCTCGACATGGGATTCATAAAGCCGGTCGAGCGCATTGCAGGCGCCATGCCGGCTGGTCGCCAAACGTTGCTTTTTTCGGCGACGCTCGACGGCAATATCGCGACGCTCGCCAAGCGCCTTCTCAAGAATCCGAAGCTGATCGAGTGCGAGGCGACGAAGGAAAACCACGATAACATCGAACAGCGTCTGCACTACGTCGACGACGGCAGCCACAAGCACCGCATTCTGGATCACCTGCTTCGCGACGTCGGTTTGACGCAAGCCATCGTGTTCACCGCAACCAAGCACGGCGCCGACCGGTTGGCCGAGAAGCTCAATGATGGTGGCCATACCGCGGCGGCATTGCACGGTAATATGAATCAATCGCAGCGCAACCGCACGCTCGCGCGCATGCGTAGCGGCAATGTGCGCGTGCTAGTGGCGACCGACGTCGCCGCCCGCGGCCTCGACGTCGCGAGCATCACGCATGTCATCAATTACGATTTGCCCAAAGTGGCGGAAGACTACGTGCACCGCATCGGCCGCACCGGTCGTGCCGGCAATTCAGGCATCGCGATTTCGTTCGCCGCGCCGGACGAAGGCCAGCAACTCAAGCAGATCGAGCGCTATACCGGCAATCAGATTGAGCGCCACGTGATTGCCGGCATGGAGCCGAAAGTCAAACCGCGCAGCGGAGCGCCCAGCGGCAATGATCGCAAACGTTTCGGCGATCCGCGCAAGAGCTTTGGCGGCAGCGCCGGGAAACCGCGCACCGGCTCGAGCTGGGGCGGCAAGTCCGCTTTCGGCGGCAAAAGCGGACGCCCGTCATCGCGCGACGGCGGCAGTGGATTCGGCGGAAATCGCAGCCGCGGCCGCGGTTAATCAGTCAGAATTGATCCCGGCTTAGCACTCACGCCGGGTTGAATGAATAAGGCCGGCGCCATGGCGCCGGCCTTATTCTTTTCAGTTCCGTCCAGCCCGCGAATCTAAAATTCTGCGTCAGCCTGCGCGCGCGAGCGGTGCTCCCGCATGTCGTTGCAGGTCGTGCGATGCGCGGATAGCAGATCCTGTGTAATCGCAAGCCGCCGTTCTTCGTTCGCGTCGACATAAACGCAGATGCAGTTGGCGCCATTTTTCTCAAAACACGCAAGTTGCGTTCCCAACCCGAGCGGCGCGGTCAGATCGGCAGTCTGGCCGATGAAGATGCTTTCATGGCTCGCCCGGCGGTAGGTCTTGTCGGCAAACACCCGTTTCGTCACAAAATAAACGGCGCCGAGCGCATTAAAGCGTGTGTTGAGCGGCCATGCTTTGAAATAATACTTTTCACCCGATTTGCCGTTGAATGTGATGCCGCCGTAGGTCGCCATAGGGTTGTGTGCCTGAATTAGGTTGTGGGCGGATACTACGCACATTGACCACGCATTGCGAATTGGCCTTGCAGAATGCCCGGTTAGCGGCAAAAACAAGGGCCTAGAAATAGTTTGACCCGCCCGATCCAGTCGCGTATAACGGGCGTCGCAGGATCTCCAAGCAGTGAAATTGCCAGTCCGTAGTGGCCGCATTCAAGCGGTACTTCCTCAGGTTGTTGTTACTTTCCTCTTGTAGTTCTCGCACCCGGGCGCGAGCCTTTCATTAATCATTAGGAAGAACACACATGAGTAACGGCACTGTTAAGTGGTTCAACGACGCCAAAGGTTTTGGTTTCATTACACCGGACGATGGCGGCAAGGACCTCTTCGCGCATTTCTCGGCAATTCAGGGAAATGGTTTCAAAAGCCTGCGTGAAAACCAGAAAGTATCCTACGACGTCACGACCGGCCCCAAGGGCGATCAGGCGACGAACATTCGTCCGCTCGACTAAGCTCGAACGGTAGATGGAGAAAAGCCCGCGCAAGCGGGTTTTTTTTCGTCCTGTTGATATTCCCAAAATAAGCGACAGCGTATTTTGCTCGAAGCTACCCTCGCCCGCCGGGTGGAAGACTGGCTGCAGGATGACGCGCTCGCCATTGCCAAGCGACTGGGGGTAGCGAGTTGCGGCCTGCGTGCTCGTTTGGCAGCGGGCGGCAGCAACCCGTGCGCAAGCGCTCGACATCCAGCACTTTCTGGTACGTCTGAGCGGGCGCCAAACCAGGCGACGAAGGCCGGTAACCGCCCCCGCTTTGT
>JANXRI010000464.1 GCA_025353085.1 Betaproteobacteria bacterium | reverse complement strand
GTTGTCGCTGGCGGGCGCGTTCGCCATCGTTGCGCGCATCAAACGTCCATTACGCGAATTAGCGCGCGCGGCGACGGCCATCGGACGCGGCGAAGTACCGCCTCCGGTTGAGGAAACCGGTCCCGCCGAAGTGCGCACGGTGTCGCGCGCGTTCAATCAGATGGCGACCGATCTGCAGCGCGCCGACGCTGATCGCGCCCTGCTGCTGGCGGGCGTTTCGCACGATCTGCGCACGCCGCTTGCGCGCATCCGTCTTGGCGTGGAAATGCTCGACGCCAAAACCGATGAAGGGCTGCGCCGCGGCATGGTGCAGGACGTCGAAGACATCGACGCGGTCATCAATCAGTTTCTGGATTTCGCGCGCGTTACCGCCGAACCCGCGAGCGTCGCACTACTGGATCTCAACGAGCTCGTGCACGCAGTCATCGAGCGCTACGAGCGCCAGGGCAAACGCGTGACTGCGCGGACCGGAGCGGTGCCCATGTTGAAACTGCAACCACCGGCCATGCAACGATTGCTCACCAATTTAATCGATAATTCTTTGCGGCATGGCGGTGCAGAAGCCGGTGTGGAAGTCGAAACGGCTTATTTGCGAGGCAGCGTGCGCCTGTCGGTGCTCGATCGCGGCCCCGGCATACCGGCGGCCGACGCGGAGCGGATGCTGCAGCCGTTCACGCGGCTCAATGAAGCGCGCAGCACGCCGGGTTCGGGTCTCGGACTTGCAATCGTCGATCGCATCGCTAAATTGCACGGCGGCAAAGTTCGATTGCTGGCGCGCGCGGGCGGCGGACTTGAAGCGCGCGTCGAGTTCGAAGTGACGGCGGCGGCAACCGCAGCAGAGGCCGCGGCGCACGCGCATTGACGACTCGCGCCAACAGAGGGGTCAGACAATTTCCAGGAGAATAGACACGTGAAGGCGATAGTTTTTATTATAAGTATGACCCTCGCGGCCGCGCCGGTGCTTGCGGCGGACCGCGAACCGCAAATCAACATCATTTTTTCCGCCGAGAACGCGACATGCACCGCATGGACTTCATCAGCGGGCAACAAGCTCGTGCGCCAACAATACGAAATTTGGGCACGCGGTTTTGCTTCCGGCTACAACTATGCGACGCCGTCGCGCCAGGTCAAAGTCGGCGTGTTTCCAAGCGGCGACGATTTTAACCAATACTTCGATCGATACTGCCGCGATCATCCGCAGCAAAGTGTTGTCGCGGGTGCCATTCAGCTCGTCGAGCAACTCGCCGCACCGACTGCGCCGGCTAAGTCATCGCCGGCAAAAAAAGCGCCGGCCCCGGTTCCCGCGAAATAAAATTGCTGCGCGGCCAAGCTGCGAGTAGTCACCGCGCGATCAAGCGATAGACGACGGCTTTTGGATTGCCGCGAAGAACAGACGCGGCATCGCGTGAAGAAATTAAGCGCCGGCGTTCACGCAGCCAGCGGCGCGATCAACACCACGGCCTCGGCGGCGATGCCCTCCGCGCGGCCCGCAAACCCGAGCTTCTCCGTAGTCTTTGCTTTCACATTGACGTCGCACACAGGAATGTTCAAGTCGGCGGCGATATTGGCGACCATGCCGGCGATATGCGGCGCCATGCGCGGCGCCTGCGCGATGATGGTCGTATCGAGGTTCACCACGCGCCAGCCGTTAGCGGCGAGCAGCGCTGCCGTTTCACGCAGCAACGTGCGGCTATCCACGCCTTTATACCGCGCCTCGCTATCGGGAAAATGCGTCCCGATATCGCCGAGCGCCGCCGCGCCGATCAAGGCGTCGCAAACCGCGTGCAGCAGCACGTCCGCATCCGAGTGTCCGTCCAATCCGCGATCGTGCGGTATGGTCACACCGCCGATCACGAGTTTGCGCCCGGCTTTCAACGCGTGCGCATCGAATCCCTGGCCGATTCTCATAGTCGCTCCATGCCACGCAGAAGTGTTTCGGCCAATGCAAGATCCTGCGGATACGTAACCTTCAGGTTACGGCTGTCGCCAGGCACGAGTTTGGGCCGCAGTCCCATGCGCTCGATCGCACTCGCTTCGTCGGTCGCGGTTGCCCGCCCGCTCGCGCGCAGCGCTTCGAGCAATAAACGGTAACGGAACATTTGCGGCGTTTGCGCCTGCCACAAATGTTCACGCGCTTCGGTCGATAGCACGTAATTGTCGGCGTCCGCATGCTTCAGCGTGTCGACTACGGGCAACGCAAGCAATCCGCCGGTCGGCTCGGGGCGCAAGGTTTCGATCAGCCGCTCAAGCGTTTCGAGCGCGAGACACGGCCGCACCGCATCATGCACGAGCACCCAATCGTCGGCGTCGATTTCGTCACGCGCGGCCAGCAAGCCGTTGAACACGCTGTCGGCGCGCAACTGGCCGCCGCAATAAAGCGGCATCAGGCGCGCGCCGAATTCGCGCCAGTCGTATTGCGCGAAAAACGTGTCGTCCGCCGCTAGCACGACCATTACTTTATCGATTGCCGTATGCCGGCATAAATTGCGCAGCGCATGATAAAGCACGGGTTTGCCGGCGAGCGGCAAATATTGCTTGGGCCGTTCAGCGCCCATGCGGGAACCGCTGCCGGCCGCGGGTATCAAAGCAAATAGTCTGGGCATCGAAGAAACCGGCAACATTCGTGCGGGGGATTGTAGCAGCCCGCCGCAGAGGCATTGCAACGTCAGCCGTCACAAGGACGAACCGATTACGCGAATAGCGTTGCGCCGAGACTATAATTATCCCGACCACGAAACAGCGAGACTGAAATGAGCAGCGTACGACCTCCCGCGGTAGCTGGAACTTTTTATCCGGGCTCGGCCGGCCAACTCGCGAAAGACGTGGCAGCACTGCTGGCTGGCGCCGCGGGCGCCGCGCGGGGTCAACCAGTGCCGAAGGCCATCATCGCACCGCATGCCGGCTACATTTACTCTGGGCCGGTCGCTGCCTCTGTGTACGCGCGCCTCGCGCCCGCGCGCGGCGTCATCAAGCGCGTCGTGCTGCTGGGGCCCGTCCACCGCGTGGCGGTGCGCGGCCTCGCGCTGCCCGATGCGCAAGCATTGGCAACGCCGCTCGGCACCATCGCCGTCGATGCGTCGGCGGTCAGCGCGTTAAAACAACTGCCGCAAATCACCGTGAGCGCGGCGGCCCACGCGCAGGAGCATTCGCTCGAAGTGCATCTGCCGTTTCTGCAGGAAGCGCTCGGCGAATTCACGCTCGTCCCGCTGGCGGTCGGCGATGCGACGACTGACGAAGTGGCACAGGTGCTCGATCTGCTGTGGGGCGGCGATGAGACGCTGATTGTCATCAGCTCCGACTTATCGCATTACCTGGGTTACGCCGATGCGCAGGCAATCGACCGGCTGACCGCCCGGGCGATCCTCGATTTGCAGCCGCATGTTTCGCATGAGCAGGCGTGCGGCGGTACGCCGGTCAACGGGCTGCTCCAGACCGCGCGCAAACGCGGCCTGTCGCCGGAGCTGGTTGATTTGCGCAACTCCGGCGATACCGCGGGTGACCGCACGCGCGTAGTCGGCTACGGCGCATTCGCGTTTTATGCAGCGCAGCCACGGGGCGGATTAAGCGCCGACGACGCGCGCCCGGCGCTATACGGCGCCGACCAAAGCGCGCTGACCGCGCACGCCGGCAACGTACTGCTGCCGCTCGCGCGCGCTGCGATTGCGCGGGAACTCGGACTGCCCACGCAAGCACCCGACGAGGCGCAATGGCTGCAAGCGCCAGGGGCCTCGTTCGTCACGCTGATGAAGCACGGCGAATTGCGCGGCTGCATCGGGACGCTCGAAGCACACCGCGCGCTGGGTGAGGACGTCAAAGCGAACGCAGTTGCCGCCGCATTGCGCGATCCTCGCTTCAAGCCGCTGGCGGCAGATGAACTCGGTGACATAAAAGTTGAGGTCTCCGTGCTGTCGGCGGTCGAGCCGATGCAATACCGCGACGAGGCCGACGCACTCGCGCAATTGCGCCCCGGCATCGACGGCGTGATTTTCAAATACGGTTATCACCGCAGCACCTTCCTGCCGCAGGTTTGGGAAAGTTTTAGCGACCCCCGCCTTTTCATCGGGCACTTGAAGCACAAAGCCGGCTTGCCGCCCGATTTCTGGGATCCCGCGGTTACTCTATCGCGCTACACCGTGACCAAGTGGCGCGAAGACGAGCGTTGACGTTATGAGTTACGCCGGTCGCTGGTGGCATATGCTCGACGATGGCCGCATGCAATGCGACCTGTGTCCGCGCGACTGCCGATTGCACGAAGGCCAGCGCGGCGCTTGTTTCGTGCGCCAGCGCGTGGGCGACCGGATGATGCTCACGACGTACGGGCGCTCTTCCGGATTTTGCATCGACCCGATCGAAAAAAAGCCGCTCAATCACTTCTATCCCGGCTCGAGCGTGCTGTCATTCGGCACCGCCGGCTGCAATCTCGCGTGCAAGTTCTGCCAGAACTGGGACATCAG
Organism: Betaproteobacteria bacterium; assembly: GCA_025353085.1. Taxonomy (GTDB): domain Bacteria; phylum Pseudomonadota; class Gammaproteobacteria; order Burkholderiales; family SG8-41; genus PALSA-1004. Next base: position 2,319 of record JANXRI010000464.1, on the reverse strand, counting down.
CAAATCGAAGGACATGGACCGGCTCGCGGATGAAGCAACACCCGCCGCCATTGCCGAAGCCGCGGTCGCCAACGGTTGCAAAAGCATCGCGTTCACCTACAACGATCCGGTGATTTTCGCCGAATATGCGATGGATGTAGCCGACGCTTGTCATGCGCGCGGCATCAGCGCCGTCGCGGTCACCGCGGGCTATATACGCGACGTGCCGCGACGCGACTTTTACGCCAAAATGGACGCCGCCAACGTCGACCTCAAAGCATTTACCGATGAATTTTATCTTAAGCTCTGCGGCGCCCGCTTGCAGCCGGTGCTCGACACGCTCGTCTACCTTAAGCACCAAACATCGGTGTGGTTCGAGATCACAACCTTGCTGATCCCCGGCAAAAACGATTCGGTCGAGGAAATCACTGCGATGTGCGACTGGATCATGCGCGAACTCGGGCCCGACGTGCCGCTGCATTTCACCGCCTTCCACCCGGACCACAAGATGACCGACATCGCCGCGACGCCGCCGGCAACGCTGACCCGTTCGCGCCGGATCGCGCTCGACGCGGGACTGCAGTACGTTTACACCGGCAACGTGCATGACCTCGATGGCGGCACGACTTATTGTCCGCGGTGTCACACCTCGCTCATCGTGCGCGACTGGCATCAAATCAAAGCGTACACACTGACGCAGGAATCGAAATGCCCGCAATGCGAGACGACGATCGCCGGCAAATTCGAGATGTTCAGCGGTCAGTTCGGACGCCGTCGCATTCCGCTTGCGATCAACCGGCGCTGACCGATGACTTCGATTCTGGCACGCTGGACAGTAAGCGCGTTTTTGTTGGTCGCGGCAGTCACACTCGCCCACGCTCAGCAATTCCCGAGCCGGCCGATACGTTTGATATCGCCTTATCCGCCGGGTGGCGGCAATGACGTGCTCGCGCGTTTGATCGCCGATAAACTGGGTGACGCGCTCGGCCAGCGGGTCGTTGTTGACAATCGCGCCGGTGCGAACACCATCGTCGGCACTGACCTCGTCGCGAAATCTGCACCCGATGGCTATACGATGGTACTCGTGCCGAATAGTTTCGTTACCAACGTCGGCTTCTACGCCAAGCTGCCGTACGACACCGTGCGCGATTTTGCGCCGATCGCCCTCGTCGCGTTATCGCCGCAAATGCTCGTCGTGCATCCGTCAGTCGCGGCGAGTTCGGTAAAAGAACTCGTGGCGCTCGCCAAAACAAAGCCCGGTTACTACAGTTACGGCAGTTCGGGCAACGGCTCGGTCGGGCATCTGGCGATGGCGCTCTTCGACATGATGGCCGGCGTCAAGATGGAACACATCGCCTATAAAGGCACCGCGCCCGCCGTCACCGAACTGCTCGGCGGTCAGATTCCGCTGATGATGTCGTCGATGCTGTCGGTGCTGCCGCAGGTGAAGGCCGGCAAATTGCGCTTGCTGGCAGTGACCACCGCAAAGCGTTCGCCCGCGGTGCCCGACGCACCGACGATTGCCGAGGCCGGCGTGCCTGGTTACGAAGCGACATTGTGGTACGGTCTCATCGCCGCCGCGCGCACACCGGCGCCGCTGCTCGAACGCTTGAGCGGCGAGGTCGAAAAAACGCTCAAGGAGCCGGACATCATCGAGAAGCTGTCGCGCCAGGGTGTCGAGCCGTACTACCACGGCCCCAAAGAGTTTGCCGCGCGCGTGCGCGATGAAATCCCGAAGTGGACGAAAGTCATTAAAGAAGCCGGCGTGCGTATCGAATGAGCATTCCACGCCGGCGACCGCGCTGGTGCAATACCTTACTGGCCGCGATGGCATCGGCATGCGTTATCACCAACGGCTCGACGCCGGCGGCGAGCGCTGAATTTCCCGCGCGACCGCTGCGTATGATCGTACCCTATGCGCCTGGCGGCAACGCCGACCTCATGGCGCGGCTTATTGCGCAACGGCTCGCGGAAAACTTGGGCCAGCAGGTCATCGTCGATAACCGCGCCGGCGCCAACAGCATTATCGGCACTGAACTCGCGGTCAAAGCACCCGCTGACGGTTACACGCTCGTGCTCGTCGCGAGTTCACTTGCGACCAATCCAGGTCTCGTCAAGGCGATGCCGTATAACGCGCAACGTGATCTCGCGCCGATCAGCCTCATAGGCTCGACACCTTTGATACTTGCCGCCTACCCGGGACTCGCGGCGTCGACCGTCAAAGAACTGGTCGCGCTCGCGAAGGCCAAACCGGGCCAGTTGAATTACGCGTCGTCAGGCGCGGGGTCGCCGGCCAATCTCGCCGGCGCGCTGCTTAATTTCATGACGGGCGTCAATATC
>JANXRI010000447.1 GCA_025353085.1 Betaproteobacteria bacterium | reverse complement strand
TATTCACCGCGCGACGGCGGCCGAAATTTTTACGCTCGAGCCGGCTGCAGTTGACAACGAGCAGCGGCGCTATGCGAAGGTGATCAACTTCGGTTTGATTTACGGCATGTCGGTCTACGGACTGTCGAGCCAGTTGGGCATCGAGCGCGCGGCGGCGCAGCAGTACATGGACCGTTATTTCGCGCGCTATCCAGGCGTCGCCGATTACATGCGCGAGACGCGCGAAAAAGCGCGCGAGCAGGGCTACGTCGAAACGGTGTTCGGCCGCCGCCTATGGCTGCCCGAAATTCGCTCGAGCAATGGCGCTCGCCGGCAGGGCGCCGAACGCGCGGCGATCAACGCGCCGATGCAAGGCACCGCCGCCGATTTAATTAAACTCGCGATGATCGCGGTTCAACGGTGGCTTAAAACCGACGGGCTTAAATCGATGCTCATCATGCAGGTGCACGACGAGCTTGTGCTCGAAGTCCCCGACGACGAAATCGACTGCGTAAAAACCAGGTTGCCCCAATTGATGGCTGGCGTCGCCGAGTTAGCGGTGCCGCTTGTCGTCGATGTCGGCGTCGGGCCAAACTGGGAAAAAGCGCACTGATCCGGGTCGCCGCTCTAACCATGCCGCCGGCTCAATCCATCCAGTTCTTGGCGTAAAACTCGCACACCACGCGCTTTTCGGCGTCGTATGCGAGGCCCTCGCCGGTCTTTAGATCGGCGGCCGAAAACGAATGATTTTCGACGCCGAGGTGATCCACGAGAATTTGAAACACATCGATCAGGCGCGCCTCAAGAGCGAAGAGCCAGGAATACTTCGACAACTGGCGGCGCTTGGTGGCCTGCTTATTTAGTGCGAGTAGCGCCGTTTTATAGCGATCGAGCGGTTTCGCATCCTGGCCCGCAAACGAGAGTTCAACCGTGATGAGCAGATTGCCTTCGGCGGCGACGTTCGCCGCCTTCCAGACTTCTTTTTCGTCTACGGTATGACCGACATAAACGCGTGGCATAGAAAGTCTCGGTGGGCGGTTTCGTTATCTTATCGCGCCAAAAACTTTCTGCACGATGCTGCTCGCAGCGCCGAGCGGGTTCTGGCGGATCGCTTTTTCTTCGTCGCCGATTACAGTGTACAGCCCGTCGAGCGATTTCTGCGTTACATACTGCTCGATCGTCGCCTGGTTGGCATCGACCAGGCCCAGTTGCACGCCCTTGCCGGCAATCGCATTGTATTTCTCGGTGAGTCCGACCCCGGCTGTCGCTTTCTTGACCACCGGCAGAAATTTTTTCGCCAGATCGGCTGCGGTGGTCCGCTTAAAGTAATCCGTTACCGACGTTTCACCGCCCGTCAATATTCCACTGGCGTCCTGAACCGACATTTTCTTTGCTGCATCGACGAGCAAGGGTTTGGCTTCCGCTACGGCCGCCTCCGCCGCGCGGTTCATTGCTAATTCAAGTTCTTCGGCCTGACGCTTCATGCCCATTGCGCGCATCAGCCCTTCGACTTTTCGCAGCGATTCAGGCAACGGGATTTTGACTTTAGCGTTGCCGAAAAAACCGTTTTCCACGCCTAACTTGCCCACCGCGGCGGCGGCGCTATCCGTGAGCGCCTGTTTCAAGGCCGAGACCGCATCCTTGTTCGAGACGTCGATGAGTCCGGCGGCCAGCGAGCTCGTTGCGAACAGTAAGCCCGCCAATAGGGCAAATACGCGTGTCATCTGAATCCTTTGTAGTTGATCATTGCGCGTGCAACGTATTAAGCCACGCCGGCGTCGTGCGCCTGCTGATCGGCGTGATAGCTCGAACGCACCATCGGCCCGCAAGCGGCATGGGCGAAACCCAGTTCGGTTGCGACACGCGAAAATTCGTCAAAAATTGCTGGCTCGGCATAGCGCAGTACCGGCAGATGATGCGCCGACGGCTGCAGATATTGGCCTAGCGTGAGCATGTCAACGCTGTGCGCGCGCAAGTCATGCAGCACCTGGGTGATCTCGTCGTCGGTTTCACCCAGCCCCAGCATGAGCCCCGATTTGGTCGGCACGTGCGGCAACCGCGTCTTGAAGCCGCTGAGCAGCGCGAGCGAGTTCACGTAATCGGCGCCCGGCCGCGCGTGTCTGTACAGTCGCGGCACGGTTTCCAGATTATGGTTGAGCACGTCCGGCGGCATCGCGGCAAGAATTTCGAGCGCAACCTCGAGACGCCCGCGAAAATCCGGCACCAGCACTTCGATGCGGGTAGCCGGCGACAGCTCGCGCACGGCTTTAATGCAGTCGGCAAAATGCCCCGCGCCGCCGTCGCGCAAATCGTCGCGATCCACACTCGTGATCACCACGTAGCGCAGCTTGAGTGCGGCGATGGTTGTCGCGAGATTGCGCGGCTCGTTAATGTCGGGCGGCTTGGGCCGGCCGTGCGCAACATCGCAGAACGGGCAGCGGCGCGTGCACAAGTCGCCCAGTATCATGAACGTTGCCGTGCCTTTGCCAAAACATTCGCCAATGTTCGGACAGCTCGCTTCTTCGCACACCGTGTGGAGGTTATGGCTGCGCAGCACATCCTTAATTTCCTGGAAACGCGCGCCATTGCCCATTTTGACGCGTATCCACTCAGGCTTTTTAAGGCGCTCGACCGGTACGATGTTGATCGTCGATCTGAGTGGGCACGCGCGGTCTTCGCTGCGCC
>JANXRI010000409.1 GCA_025353085.1 Betaproteobacteria bacterium | reverse complement strand
CTCCGGTCTCAATCTCGAGCAGGAAAACCGTGACCAGATAGGCGTGTGCATAGGGTCCGGGATCGGCGGCCTGCCATTGATCGAAACCACCCACGACGCGATGCTGGCCGGGGGCGTGCGAAAAATCTCGCCATTTTTCGTGCCCGGCACGATCATCAATATGATTTCGGGCCAGCTCTCGATTATGTACGGCCTCAAAGGCCCTAACATCGCGGTCGTGACCGCGTGTACGACGGCTAACCATTCTATCGGCGAAGCCGGCCGCTTCATCGAGTATGGCGATGCCGACGTGATGATCGCCGGTGGCGCCGAGTCGACGGTTTCACCGCTTGGCGTAGGCGGTTTCTGTGCGGCGCGCGCGCTTTCCACGCGCAACGACGCGCCGGAACTCGCGAGCCGCCCGTGGGATAAAGATCGCGACGGTTTCGTGCTCGGTGAGGGCGCCGGGGTACTCGTGCTCGAAGAGTACGAGCACGCCAAAAAACGCGGCGCGCGGATTTACTGCGAGCTCTCAGGCTATGGACTGAGCGCCGACGCTCATCACATCACTGCACCGTGCGAAGACGGGGAAGGCGCCGCACGCTGCATGGTCAACGCACTGCGCAACGGCGGCGTCAACGCCGACCAGGTCGATTACATCAATGCGCACGGCACTTCGACGCCACTCGGCGACATCGCGGAAACCATCGCGGTTAAACGCTGCTTCGGCGATCATGCGAAAAAACTTGCGGTCAGTTCGACCAAGTCGATGACCGGTCATTTGCTCGGCGCTGCCGGCGGGATTGAAGCCGTGTTTACGGCCCTGGCGCTGCACGAGCAAATCGCGCCACCGACAATCAATCTCGTGAATCAGGATCCGCAATGCGATCTGGATTACGTGCCGAACGAAGCGCGCAGAATGCCGATCGAAGTCGCGGTATCGAATTCGTTCGGTTTTGGCGGGACCAACGGCACACTCGTATTCCGCGCCGTCTGAGTTCGCCGCCGCGCCGGTCAAGCGCCATTGTCAGCACCCGCACTCGCATGAATCTCATCAATGGCGTCGCCGGCGACACGCTCAGCGTGCGCGACCGCGGTTTGGCTTATGGCGATGGCGTCTTTCGCACTTTCCCCGTTCGCGCCGGCAAGCCCCTCCTGTGGCAACGCCAATATGCAAAGCTCGCGCACGACTGCGCTGCGCTTCAAATTGACTGCCTCTCGCGTGCGATATTGGAGCGTGATATTGCGTTGATCGAGGCCGCCGACTGCGTAGTCAAGATTATCGTCACGCGTGGCGACAGCGCGCGCGGATACGCGCCGCCGCTTGAGCCGGTGCCGGCGCGTGCGATCATCACCGGACCGCTGCTCGAATATCCGGACCGTTTTGCGGCTGAAGGCATACGGGTCCACCTTTGCCGTATACGGCTCGCCTCGCAGCCACGCCTGGCCGGCATCAAACATTTAAACCGGCTCGAAAATGTTCTTGCCCGAATGGAACGGAACGATCCTGCGATCGCCGAAGGTTTGCTGTGCGATGCACGCGACAACGTGATCGGCGGCACCATGAGCAACTTGTTCATCGTCGAGGCAGGCAAGCTCGTGACGCCCGCATTGACCGATTGCGGCGTGGCCGGTGTGATGCGCGACCTCGTTATCGACCTTGCACGCGCCCATGGACTCGCCGTGGATATTGCGGCGGTTAGTCTCGACAGGCTGGGTGCGGCCGACGCAGTGTTTGTGGTGAACAGCGTCATCGGCTTGTGGCCGGTGATTGCACTCAAGCGCCAGGTCTGGCAAAAAAGCGCGCTCACCGCGCAAATTCAGCACTGGATTGCAGATGCTCAAGGCGCTTAAACGCTGCTTGAAGAAACTCGCATGGTTGAGCGTCGCGCTGGTGGCTGCATTCGCCGCGTGGCTAATGGGTTACGGATGGCTCTCTGCGGCGTCATCTGCGCCGCAACAATTTAGCCTCAAACAAGGCAGCAGCCTGCGCAGCGCTGCGCGCCAGATGACTGAGGCCGGTGTGATCTCGATGCCTTGGCAATTCGAAGTGCTTGGCCGCTTGAGCGGGCATGCGACGCATATCCAGGCGGGCAACTATGAAGTGGGCGGCGCAGCAAGCCCGTTCCAACTCTTGAAGATGATTACCTCGGGCGTGCGCGGACAGGACCAGCTTATGCTCGTCGAAGGTTGGACTTTCAGCCAGTTGCGGGCGGCGCTCGACGCGCATCCGGCGCTGAAGCACGAGACGCGCGGCGTTGCCGAAACTGAACTCGCCGCGCGCCTGGGCGTTCCGCAGTCGTCGGTGGAAGGGTGGTTTTTTCCGGATACTTATTTCTTTCCGAACGGCGCGACCGATACCGCCTTGCTGCAACGAGCTCACCGCGCGATGCGTGCTCAACTTGACACGCTGTGGACGGCGCGCGCCGATGGGCTGCCGCTCGCGAATCCGTATGAAGCGCTGATCCTCGCTTCGATCGTCGAAAAAGAAACCGGTCAACCGAGCGAGCGACCGGTGATTGCCGCGGTGTTTATAAACCGGCTCAAGATCGGCATGAAACTGCAGACCGATCCAACTGTGATTTACGGTATCGGGACGGAATTCGACGGGAACCTGCGCAAAAAAGACTTGCTGGCCGACGGGCCGTACAACACTTATGTGCGTACGGGCCTGCCGCCGACGCCCATCGCTCTGCCGGGTTTGGCGGCGCTGACCGCAACACTCAATCCGGCGCCCGGCAAAATCCTTTATTTCGTCGCGCGGGGCGACGGTTCATCGCAGTTTTCGAATAACCTCGCAGAGCATGAGCGCGCCGTGACAAAATACCAGCGGCGCGGCGCACACTAAAAATCATGCACGGAAAATTCATCACTCTCGAAGGCATAGATGGCGCGGGCAAAACGACACACCTCGCGTGGCTTGCAGGTTTCATCAAAGAGCGCGGTATTAAGGCTGTCGTCACGCGCGAGCCTGGCGGCACGACCATCGGCGAGAAACTCCGCGCGCTGCTGCTCGACAAAAACGAGGCCATGCATCTCGAGACCGAAGCCTTGCTGATGTTCGCGGCCCGCCGTGAGCACCTCGATAAAGTCATAACGCCAGCCCTCGCAAGAGGTGACTGGGTGCTCTGCGATCGCTTTACCGATGCAACGTTCGCTTATCAAGGCAGCGGACGCGGCGTCGACTGGGCGCGGCTGTGCATCCTCGAGCAGTGGGTGCAGGCAGGTTTGCAGCCTGATCTCACTTTACTATTTGATGTCGCGCCTGAAGTCGGACGCCAGCGCGCAGGCAGCATTAAAGCGCCGGATCGTTTCGAGTTGGAACGCCACGATTTTTTTGAGCGGGTGCGGGACGGTTATTTACGCCGCGCGCGCGAGTCCGCGACACGCATGCGCGTAATTGACGCCGGCACGCCGGTCGAACAGATTCAACGCGAGCTGCGTCAGATCATGGAACCGTTATGCCGATAGAGGTCTATCCCTGGCATCAGGCGCGGTGGCGCGAACTCGTGCAACGCCGGGAGGGGTTGCCGCATGCTTTGTTGTTTCGCGGCAGGGAAGGTATTGGCAAGCTCGATTTCGTGCGCAAGCTCGCGCAATCACTTGCCTGCACTAGTCCCGTTGAGAACGCGGCCTGTGACGAGTGTCAAAGCTGCCGGTGGTTTGCGGCGGATGCCCACCCGGATTATCGGGAATTGCTTCCTGAAGTGATGCGGCCCTCGGGTGCGGAGGAAGCGGCAGCCCAAGGTCGTAGTAAACCCAGGGAAGAAATCGTCGTTAATGAAGTGAGGGGCTTAGAGAGTTTCGTCAATTTAACTGCACATCAAACTGGCGCAAAAACGATCGTGCTATATCCGGCAGAAACTTTGAACGTCAACGCGGCCAATGCGTTGTTAAAGAGTCTCGAGGAACCGCCGCCGCACACCCGTTTCATGCTGGTCTCCCACCGCCCCAGTTATCTGCCCGCGACTATCATCAGCCGCTGCCAGCAAATCGTGCTGCCGACGCCGCCGGTGGAGATGGCCGAACAATGGTTGCGCGAACAGGGGGTCACTGAACCGGCGCTAAGTCTCGCGCAAACGGGCAATGCGCCGCTCGCCGCACTGGCGCTCGATGACGGCGCATTCTGGCAGCAGCGCAAAGCCTTGTTCGGCGGCCTGGCCGCGCCGACCGTCGACGCGTTCGCGTTGGCTGAACACGTGCGCGAATTTCCGATACCCCGATTGTTAGGCTGGCTGCAGCGCTGGAGCTATGACTTGCTGAGCGCCAAGTCCGTTGGCCTGGTTCGCTACAACCCCGATTACGCGAAAACGCTGGGCCAGGTGGCGAGCCGCCTGCGCGCCGTCGATATTGCGCGCTTTCATCGCACGCTCGTGCGCCAGCAACGCAGCGTTCACCATCCGCTAAATCCCCGCCTCTATATCGAACAATTATTGTTTTCATATACCGCATTGCTGCGCGGTGAAGACCTGACGGCCAGCTATGCTCGTTGATTCGCATTGCCATCTCGATTTTCCGGAGATTGCCGACCAACTCGATTCCGTATTCGCGCTGATGCGGGAAAATCAGGTCGAACGCGCGTTGTGCGTGTCTGTGACTCTCGAAGATTTTCCGCGCGTGCGCCGAATCACCGAGACCTATCCGCATATCCACGGTTCGGTGGGCGTGCATCCGGATTACGAAGCCGTCGATGCGGTATCGGTGCCGGAACTTCTCGCGCTCGCCGACAATCCCAGAATAGTCGCCATCGGTGAAACGGGGCTCGACTACTTCCGGTTGAAGGGCGATCTCGAATGGCAGCGCGAACGTTTCCGCACGCATATCCGTGCGGCGCGCGAGTGCGGCAAACCGCTGATCATTCATACCCGCTCCGCCGCTGACGATACGTTACGCATCATGCGCGAAGAGGGCGCCGAGAAAGCCGGCGGGGTCATGCATTGCTTCACCGAATCGATGGAAGTAGCCAAGGCTGCGATGGATCTGGGGTTTTATATATCGTTTTCCGGGATAGTCACGTTCAAGAACGCCAAGGACATCAAGGCGGTGGCAACCGAGGTGCCCATGGAAAGCATGCTGGTTGAGACCGATTCGCCGTATCTAGCCCCGGTGCCTTATCGGG
>JANXRI010000406.1 GCA_025353085.1 Betaproteobacteria bacterium | reverse complement strand
CAGCGCAACCGCCCGCACCAGTTCGGCTCCGCTGTAACCGCTTGCCTGCGCGAGCGCGACCGCCGCCGGCACGACCTGGATGCCGGGATGTCCTTTTGCGAACAGATTGCCTTCGTCGAGCTCGAGCCAGGTGCCGGCAGTTCCGTTGAGCAGCGCCGCGTCGAACAGCCCGGCGCGCTTGCCCGTGCCTATCACCCATACATTGCCCGGCGCCGCGCCAGCGAGTTGGGCCGCGACCAATGCCTTCATTTCCGGCTCCTGCATGCCGGCCGCGATCACCGGGATCGAATCCGCGATCACCCAGCGCGCGCGCGTGCGCGCCGCTTCGCTGATGGCGTTCAACTGCGTACCGGCGGCGAATTCCGCCAGCGTGGTCAGATACTGCGGTGTAGTGCGGTCGGACACTGGTGTTTCCTCCGGTCGGTTTTTAAAATTGCAGTCAGATCATTGCGCGTTCAATCGGCTTTCACGCCGGCTGCCTTGACGACGACGCCCCACTTCTTGAGTTCCGCGTTGACGAACGCACCATACTGCGCCGGCGTGTTGGCGATGGTCTCGGCGCCGACGTTTGCAAACCTTTCGCGCAATTCCGGGGTATCCATGGCCTTCACCATCTGCGCGTGCAGTTTGTCGATGACTGCTTTCGGCGTACCCGCCGGTGCATGAAATCCATACCATGAGCCGACCTCGAATCCGGGCAGCCCCGCTTCGCTCACGGTCGGCACCTCGGGGAGCAGCGGCGAACGGTTCGCGCGCGCGGCGCCCAGTGCGCGCAGCTTGCCCGCTTTCACCTGCGGCACGATCGGCGGCGGGCTTTCGATCGCCATTTGCACTTCGCCAGCGATCACTGCGCCGACCGACGGCGCGCCGCCTTTGTACGGAACGTGAACGAGCCGGATGCCGGCGCTGGACTGAAACAACGCCGAGGCCAGATGGCTGGGGCTTGCATTGCCGGCGGACGCAAACGCGATTTGATCGGGTTTCGCTTTCGCGAGCGCGATGAGTTCCCTGATTGAAGTGACCGGCACCGCCGGATTCGTCACCACGAAAAACCAGCTCGTCGCAGCCAGCGTAATCGGCGTGAAATCCCGGACCGGATCGTAGGAAAGTTTCGAATAGACGAAGGGACTGATGGCGAACGGGCCGAAGTTGCTCACCACCAGTGTGTAGCCGTCAGGCGCCGATTTCGCGACGAGATCGGTGCCGATGAGACCGCCGGCGCCCGCGCGATTGTCGATCACCACGGGCTGGCCCCACGCTTCCGTAAGTTTTTGCCCGACCGAGCGCGCGATGATGTCCGCGGGTCCGCCGGGCGGATAAGTCACGATGATCCGGATTGGCCGGTCGGGATAATTCGCCGCGGCGCTCTGGGCGAATGCGCTCGCGGCAGCAACCGCAAGCACCGATGACAAGACCAGGGCAGTCAGAAATTGCATGCGTCCTCCTTGCGCTTGCGCGGAACCTGGATGCCGGGGATATGCGGACATCAATCGACTTTCGCGCCGGAATCCTTGACGACTTTCGCCCATTTCTGGATTTCGCTGCGGATCAGCGCGGCAAACTGCTCGGGCGTGCCACCGACGGGATCGGCGCCCTGAGGCACCAGGCGCTCGCGCACGTCGGGCACATTGAGGATGCGCATAATTTCCGCGTTCAGCCGCGCGACGATCTCCTTCGGCGTGCCCGCCGGCGCCAGCACGCCGTTCCACGCCACCGAATCGAAACCTTTAAGACCCGACTCATCGAGCGTCGGCACGTCGCGCAATACGCTGATGCGCTGCAAGCTCGTCACCGCCAGCGGCCGCATCTTGCCCGCCTGCACGTGCGGCAACAGCGGCGGCACGTTGTCGAACATGATCGTGATCTGGCCGCCGAGCAGATCGGCAATCGCCGGCGCGCCGCCTTTGTACGGCACGTGCTGCAGGTTGACGCCGGTATAAGTCTTGAACAATTCACCGGTCATATGCGGCGGCGTGCCGTTGCCCGCCGTGCCGTAATTAAGCTGGCCCGGCTTCGCTCTGGCGAGCGCGATCAACGCTTTGACCGATCTGACCGGCAACGACGGATGCACGACCAGCAGATTGGTGTAATTGACCGCCTGTACGACCGGCGCAAAATCCCTGACCAGGTCGTAGTTGAGCTTGCTGTACAGGCTCGCGCTAATCGCCTGCGACGTCGTGCTCATGAATATGGTGTAACCGTCGGGTGCCGATTTCGCGGCCGCTTCGGCGCCGATGTTGCCGGCGGCACCTGGCCGGTTCTCGACCACGACCTGCTGCCCGACCACTTCGCCGAGTTTCTGGCCGATGGTGCGCGCGAGTATGTCCGACGTCCCACCGGGCGGGAACCCCACCAGAAACCTGATGGGTCGATTCGGATAGTTTTGCGCGGTACAGACGCCGGCGCTGGTCAACGCGGCGAGTATTGCCGCGGCCAGCCGCCACATCACTTACGCACGCCGGCGGCCTTCGCCGCATGCGTCGCGATCGCATCCATCAATGGCGGGGACAGGCAATCGTACGGCTCGAGCTTCAGCTCTTTCAGCCTTGCCCGCACGGAACCCATGTTGGCAGGGTCTGCGCCCGACTCGATAATGGAGGAGACAAAAGCCGCGAACTCCGGCGGCGCCCAGCCCGGCTCCTTCGACCGCTCGGTGTGGATGAAATCGAAACCGTATAACGGATGTCCCTTGTTCTCGATGCGGCCGTACATGTGGACACCGCACTCCTTGCACGCATGCCGCTGGATGGTCGCTTTGGGGTCCACCGGCGCCAGCTTGTTCCCGTTCGCTTTGATGCTGAGATTTTCGCGCGCGACGACGGCAACCTGCGAGAACAGCGCGCCGGTGGGTTTCCAGCACTTCGTGCAGCCGCACACATGATTGTGCGCGCACTGCCCTTTGATCGCGACCTCGACTTTGTTCTGCGCGCAATCGCATACCAGCGTTCCGCCGGCAAAGCCCGCTGTCGCGGGTTTTAATCCGCTATCGACCGCGGGATGTACATTGACGTTACTCATGATGTCTTCTCCTTTAAGTTTTGCCGCTGGTCATATGATATGCCCGCGGCAAGATGCCGCCAATCAAGGCTTCGCGTATTCGACGAACACGCTCTTGCCGCCTTTGTTGATCCACTGCCCCATGCCGCGGCCGAGTTGATCGCCGTTCGGCGTGAAATCGCAGGTCGAACCGGCGCCTGAAAAGTTGATCGCCTTGCCGGCGCGAATCAGCTTCAACGCATCGACTACGTCATCGACGTTCTCGCCGGGCCCGTTGCAGACCGCCATGATCTGTTTCGACCAGTCGCTTGCCATGGGGCTCTTCGCTTTTTCCATCGCCATCGCGGTGACCGCGATCTGGTCATGCGTGTTGGGCGGGAACAGGAACAGTTTGTCTTCGGGGGCGCCCATCAGCTTGGTAAATTTTTTGTACGCGGCCGCGCTGGTGTCCGGCATCGGCTGGAAGTGGCGCACGCCTTCGGCAACCTGCGCGCCTACGGCTTCGACGAATTTCCCTTCGGCGTCAGCCATGATGGACAGCGCGACCACCTTGCTGTCGAAGCCGCCGCGATACACTTCTTTCATGATCGACACGAAATCGGGCAACAGTCCGAAGCAGCACACGGCTTCCGGCTTCTTGCCGAATATGCGCTCCACCTCAGCGCGATACGAAGGCTGCTCGGGATTGTAAATCAGCGAATCGGTCACGGTGCGGCCCGACGCTTTGACCTGCTCTTCGACGCCTTTCATGATCGGCAGCACGAATGCGTTTTGCAAGCCCATGAGGCCGATACTCTTGTAGCTGAGACGCTGCACCGCGCGGCCGATCACGATTCCCCAGTCGGTCGCTTTCATCTGGAAGCGCCATACGTAACCCTGGCTGTCACCCTCGGTAATCGCATTCGCCGCGCTCGACACCATCAGCACGACCTTGTTCTGGATAGCGATCGGCCGCGACGACATGCCTTCGGGCGTGCCCCAATAGCCGACCAGCGACTGGCATTTATTCACGTTGATAAATTTCTGCGAAAGGTTCGCGGCGACCGACGCGCTCGATTCGGAATCTTCGATGAATAATTCGAGTTTGCGCCCGCCGAGTATGCCGCCGCCGGTGTTAATTTTGGCAACCGTGCGCTTGGCGGCTTCCGCCATGTCGGGTCCATAAGGCCCGGCGTTGCCGGTCATCGGCAGCGCGACGCCGATCGGAATGGTCGCGCCTTGCGCATGCGCGAGATTCAGGAAAGGCGCGGCAAGCGGCGTGACCGCGGCGGCGCCCAGCGTTTTGAGAATTTTACGGCGGGTAAATTTCTGCATTTAAATCTCCTGGTAAAGCCTGACCGCGTTGGATAAACCCTTTATTTCAAATCGACCTGCAAACGGTATTCGCGCAAAAAACCCTGCGGCCGGTAAATTAACAACATGATCAGGCCGACGCCGATGATGATAATGCGTATTGCGGCCAATTGATCGGAGCCGATGCCTGGAATTAAGTCTTTGACGAAACGCGACCCCTCGAGCAGCAGCATCACGGTGGCAGCCCCCCAGATCGTGCCGCGATGCGCGCCGCGGCCGCCGGCGATTACCGCCATGAATGCATAGGCAATCACAATGTTCGAAAATTGCGTTGGATCGATGTACTGGTAATAAAAAGCGTGCAGCGAACCCGCGAGCCCGATAAATGCGCCGCCAATCGCGAAAATGCGCACGCGGGCCCACAGCACATGTTTTCCCAGCGTCGCGGCAACCACGTCATCTTCGCGCACCGCGCGCATGATGCGGCCGAACGGCGAACGCGCGAGCGTGTTCAAAAACCACAACGTGCCAAGCAGCAGCGCAACGGATAAGCCGAGCAAAAAATACTGGTAGTACTCTGGCGGCACGACGTCGCCGAGCGGCCGTGGTATCCCGGTCAGGCCGAGCGCGCCTTTGGTCAGCCAGTCTTCGTTCAACGCGACGAGC
>JANXRI010000204.1 GCA_025353085.1 Betaproteobacteria bacterium | reverse complement strand
TCGATCATGCCGGGCAAGGTCAATCCGACGCAGTCTGAATCGCTGACCATGGTCTGCTGCCAGGTGTTCGGCAACGATGTCGCGATTAATCTCGGCGGTGCGTCGGGCAATTTCGAGCTCAATGTGTTCCGCCCGCTCGTGATTACGAATTTCATGCATAGTGCAATGCTGCTCACCCATGGCTGCACCAATTTTAACGAGCAATGTGCCGTCGGCATCGAACCCAACAAGGCGCGTATTGAGCAGCTCATGCGCGAATCACTGATGCTGGTTACCGCATTAAATCCGCACATCGGTTATGACAAGTCAGCGCAAATCGCCAAGAACGCGCACCAGAAAGGGCTCACCCTCAAGGCGTCCGCACTCGCGCTCGGCCACCTGACCGAACAGCAGTTCGACGAGTGGGTGAAGCCCGAGCAGATGGTCGGAAAAAGCTAGATCGCAACGGCATGACAGCCGGCGATTTGGCGTCTACCTTTCGCCGCATGCGGTGGTCGCGCGACGACATTTCTGCGCGCCTCGCCCGACCTGCCGTGCAGCCCGGCGCGCGTGATACCCATGTGCTCGCGCTGCCTGCCGGTGCACGCGTCATGCTCGCGGCCGTGCTGGTGCCGCTGATTCCGCGGGAGGACGACATCCACGTGCTCTTGACCCAGCGCACCGCGCATATGAAAGATCATCCGAGTCAGATCAGTTTTCCCGGCGGGCGCGTAGAGGGCGGCGATCAGGACCGCATCGAGACGGCGCTGCGCGAAGCCGAAGAGGAAATCGGACTCGAGCGCAAGCACGTGATGGTACTCGGTTCGCTGCCCGACTACGACATGCCGTCCGGTTTCAGAATCAGCCCGGTGATCGGCTGGATCGAGCCCCCGTTCACGCTGAAGCTCGATCCGGTCGAAGTCGAATCAGCGTTCGAAGTACCGTTGTCTTTTCTCGTTGACCCGGCGAATCATCAGTATCGACAGTATGAATTCAACGGCCGCGAGCGCGATTATCTGGCGATGCCTTATCAGGGACGCTACATCTGGGGCGCGACCGCCGGCATGCTGCAGCGCCTGTCGCAGCAACTCGACATGGGGACGCCTTGACCGGCGAGTCGCCAGCACGATGCTTAAGTTATATGAAGGCTGCAACCCGGTATGGCAAACTAGGGCATGAGTCGAAGGATCAGGGATGGATACCAGCGACCGGCCGCCTGAAGATCGCGTCGGTCTCGTATTGACGGGCGGCGGCGCGCGCGCCGCCTATCAGGTCGGAGTGCTGCGGGCAATTTCCGAGATGCTGCCCGCCGATGCGCCGTGCCCATTCCCGATTATCTGCGGCACTTCCGCAGGCGCGATTAACGCGACAGTGCTCGCGGCCAACGCCGGCAATTTTCGCCGTGGCGTTCGCCTCTTGATGACCGTGTGGAAAAACTTTCACGTTCATCATGTTTACCGCGCCGATCCGCTGGGCGTTATTCATAACAGCGCCAAATGGATAGGCGCTGCGCTGACCGGCGGTCTTGGACGCACCACGCCGATATCGCTCCTCGATAATTCGCCGCTCGCGCGTTTGGTCGGCACGCGGCTCGACTTCGGCGGCGTGCAACAATCGATCGACCGCGGCAGTCTCTATGCTTTCAGCATCACCTGCTCCGGCTACACCTCGGGCCAGTCCGTTACTTTCTATCAGGGCGCGCCGGGACTCGAACCCTGGCAGCGCGCACGCCGTATCGGCATCCCGGCCACCATCGGACTCGAACACCTGATGGCGTCCTCCGCGTTGCCGTTTATTTTTCCGGCCACGCATATCAACCGCGAGTTTTTCGGCGACGGTTCTATGCGGCAGATTGCGCCGGTGAGTCCCGCTCTGCATCTGGGCGCCAATCGCCTGTTTGTCATCGGCGTGGGACGCCAATACCCGTCGCAGCTGGAGCGTATTAAAACCGAATCGTATCCGTCGCTCGCGCAAATCGCCGGGCATTGCCTGAACAGTATCTTTCTCGACAGTCTGGAGGTCGATCTCGAGCGGCTGCAGCGCATTAATCGCACGCTCTTGATGATGCCCGCGGAGTTGCGCGCGAAAAATAACCTGCCGTTGCACGAAGTCGATTTTCGCGTAGTCTCGCCAAGCGAGGCGCTCGAAAAAATTGCGCTGAACTACACCGGCACACTGCCGCGCACCATTCGCACGCTGCTTTATACCGTCGGCGCAATGAAGAAAAGCGGCTCCAATCTCGTGAGTTACCTGCTGTTTGAGAAGGAATACTGCCGCGCGTTGATTCAGCTCGGCTACAACGACAGCATGCAAAGACGCGACGAATTGATGAAATTCCTCGGTTACGAAGCGTGCTGGCTGTAGCGAACCCCGCCTCTTTTTCGCAGTCATAAGTTGGCATCGCGTCGCGCTCACGCCAGTGGCAGCCGCTTTTTGGCAACAATACGGGCTGGCACGCGAGCATTGAGCGAATTGGCGGGCTGACTTATAGTTTGATTGTACGGTCGGCGGGTCCGGCCCTTTAAATTTCGTGGTTTTGATCGGGACTGAACCTTGCATGAGCCGCGCCTTTGTCAAAGAGTCCGACCAGGAATTGGCATCCGCCGAGCTGCCGGAGCGCCCGCGCGGTGCGGGTCCGAATTATGTGACCGCGCGCGGCCTCGAAGCCTTGCGCGCGCGCTTGAAGGAATTGCACGGCGAACGCGAAGGGCTGGTTGCTGCGGCCGAACCGATGGCGAGACAGCGGCTGCTCGAAGTCAAGCGCGACATCCGCTACTTCACTGCGCAACTCGAGCGCGCAACGCTCGTCACTATGGACGGCCAGCCGCGCGACCAGGTCCACTTCGGCGCCAGCGTGACCATCCGCGACGAGCAAGGCAAAAATCATTTTTTTCATATCGTCGGCGATGATGAGGCTGACGTGGCGGCCGGCCGTATTAGCTGGGGGGCGCCGCTCGCGCACGCGCTGCTCGGCGCGCGCGTCGGCGATAGCGTGAAATGGGAGCGGCCGTCGGGGGCGGCGGAAGTCGAGATCATCGCCATTAATTATGTCTAGAGCGCCTGACTCAGTGAAATACGTGTGCGTACGAGTTTAAGCGCTCTGAGCGCCGGTGCCCACGCGCACATGACGCACCTTGAAGCGCCGCTGGCCGTATCGCGGGCGACGGCCGCGATTATCAAGCCATGACTTTCCTGGCGGTGATAGGCGCGCTGCTGATCGAGCAGTGGCGGCCGCTGCGAACCGGCAACCGCCTGTACATGGCGTTCGCGCGCTATGTAAACCGCATTGGGCAAAAGTTTAACGCCGGCCAGTACCGCGACGGTGTGATCTCATGGTGTCTCGCGGTGTTGCCGGTGGCGCTGATTACGCTGCTCGTCTATAGCGCATCGCGACACGTCAGCGGCCTGCTGGCGCTCGCCTGGAACATCGCAGTGCTGTATCTCGCGCTCGGGTTTCGCCAGTTCAGCCATTTCTACAACGATGTGATGCAGGCGCTGACTGGCGGCGATCTACCGCGTGCGCGCGAAATACTTACGCGGTGGCGCGGCGAATCGGCGCGCGAACTGTCGGCCAGCGAGATCGCCCGCATTGCGATCGAATTAGGTTTAATCCGCTCGCATCGGCATGTGTTCGGCGTCATGGCGTGGTTTATCGTGCTCGGGCCGGTCGGCGCGATTGCGTATCGGCTTGCGGCGCTGCTCGCCGATCGCTGGGGTGGCGCGCAAACCGCCGATGCATTCGGCTCGTTCGCGAGGCGCGCATTCGAAGTCATCGACTGGCTGCCGGTCCGGCTGACCGCATTCAGCTTCGCGATGACCGGCAATTTCACCGGCGCAGTCGAGTGCTGGCGCGAGCAGGCAGTGACTTGGCGCTCACGGCCGCAGGGCATATTGCTGGCGGCCGCCGCGGGCGCGCTCGGCGTCAAGCTCGGCGGCGTACTGCATGAAGAAGGCGGCATCGTGTACCGTCCGCAGCTCGGCGACGGCGATGACGCCGATGTCGATTACATGCAGGCAGCGGTTGGCCTGATCTGGCGCGCGCTCGTGCTGTGGCTTTTTCTCATCCTGCTCGCAACCGTCGCGAACTGGTTTTAGTGAGCGATTCAGCAGACCGAACTGGTTTAGCGGAGCGATCGAGCAGTAACGTAGCGCAGGCGCCCCGCCTGCGCTACGTTTCAATCCCAGCGCACCGCCTTTTTCATCAGTTGTAAAACGAGCTTGCGGTACGACTCCACGCGAAGCGGATCGATTTCGCCGCGTTCGGCCGCCGCGGTTATCGCGCAACCCGGTTCAGTCAGGTGCTTGCAGTCGTTGAATTTGCAGTTGCCCAGATGCGCGCGAAATTCAACGAACGCATGCGCGAGATGCTCGGCCGGCACGTGCACCAGACCGAATTCCTGCAAACCCGGTGAA
>JANXRI010000352.1 GCA_025353085.1 Betaproteobacteria bacterium | reverse complement strand
CAACGGCGCGCAGAATTTCTGCATCATCCGCTCCTATCTCGATACCATGCACAAGCAAGGACATAATTTGTTCGAGGTATTGCGCTTGACCTTCTTGGGGCACGCCCCTATGCCTGCCTCAGGCTGAATAGTCACGAAATTAAAAGAAAAAGGCGAAAGACTCTGCAGTCTTCCGCCTTGTTGCAACCGTCCGGTGATCAGTCGGTTAATGCGTCGAGCGACTTCTGAAAGCGGTTGGCGTGCGAGCGTTCGGCTTTTGCCAGCGTGTCGAACCAGTCGGCGATTTCTTCAAAGCCTTCCTGACGTGCAGACTTCGCCATGCCCGGATACATGTCGGTATATTCGTGCGTCTCGCCGGCGATCGCGGCTTTTAGATTGTCACGTGACTTGCCAATCGGTAATCCGGTCGCGGGGTCGCCAACTGCTTCCAGATACTCAAGATGACCATGCGCGTGACCGGTTTCCCCTTCGGCAGTCGATCGAAATACAGAGGCAACGTCGTTTTGGCCTTCAACGTCGGCTTTCGCCGCGAAGTATAAATAGCGGCGATTGGCCTGCGATTCGCCGGCAAATGCGGCCTTCAGATTCTGTTCGGTTGTTGAGCCTTTGAGGTGCATCGCTTTCTCCTGTTATTCAAATGCAATCTGGCGCGCAGAGGGGCCGTCTATGATTGCGGTAAAACTTCGATTTCATTGCGAGTCGCTCGCGCCTGAGCGGGCGCTTAGACATAAATCCGAGCTGCGAACCAAGTGTAAGAGCCTGATTGCGGAGTGTCAATTACCCGCGGGCCCTAAGGCGCGCTGACCGCGTTCGAACGCCTTTCTTGCGGGTTGCGGTGCAGGTACTTGGCCAGTTCCTTCAACGCAAGCTGATAGACTTCGCGCTTGAATTCGATGACCGATTCGAGCGGCACCCAGTACTCATTCCAGCGCCACGCATCGAACTCGGGCTTGTCCGACCCACGCAAGTGCACGTCGCAATCGCGACCGACCAGCCGCAGCAGATACCAGATCTGCTTTTGACCCTTGTAATTGCCACGCCACTCCCGACGTACCCACTGTTCGGGCACTTCGTAGCGCAGCCACTCGCGCGTGCGGCCCAAAATCCGCACGTGCTCGGAACCCAGCCCGACTTCCTCATGCAATTCGCGGAACATGGCGCGCTCCGGGGTTTCCCCGGCTTTGATGCCGCCCTGCGGAAACTGCCATGAATGTTCTCTTACGCGCTTACCCCAAAAAACCTCATTCTTGCAATTGCATATGATAATTCCGACATTGGGGCGATATCCGTCACGATCGATCATGTGAGTCACCCTGTGTATGCTCTGACTGCTTGGATTCTTCCACAAACCTGCCCGAAATGAAAGCCGCCGGCTAAAGCAACAAGCGCTCTTCATCGTGCGGATTCATCAGCGCAAATTCGTCCACGAAGCGCCGAAATTCAAGCCCGTAAAGCACCTCAAGTGCGGCTGCGCGCGACCGCAATTCGACCCATGTCGGTTGGCCGGGGCTGCGCTTGAACGCGAAAGCGGCGATGTTGCCGGGCTTGCCGGCGGGGAGGCAGGCCACGAGGCCATTGAACGCCTCGGCGATCCGATTGACGCACGTAGTGAAATTGCGGTCGCCGCCCCAAAGATTGACGACCAAAATGCCGGCCTCTGAGAGAGCGCGCGCGCAGTCGCGATAAAACACCGGTGTGCACAGCGCCTCGACTTGCGACTCCGCATCGTAACCGTCGATAACGACTACCCCAGCGCTAAGTTTGTTGTCGTGCAAATAAGCCGCGCCGTCCGTCACGATGACATCGAGCCGATCATCGTCAGGGGGTACAAAAAAATACTGGCGCGCTATTTCGACCACGCGCGGATTCACTTCGATGGCGGCGATGCGCGCTTGCGGGAGCCGGTGATAAATAAATTTGGTCAGTGAACCGCCGCCCAGCCCAACCATGAGGACCGACCCAGGCTTTGGGTTAAAGAGCAGAAACGCCATCATGCTGCGGGTGTATGCAACTTCAAGATCGTTTGGTCGCGCGATGCGCATCGAACTTTGTACTGTATCGCTGCCGATATGCAGCGTGCGTACGCCGAATTTTTCGCTGATGTAAACCGATTCGTTATCGTCTGCCGGTTTGCGCACGCGCCAGCTTTGCAGGAACTTCATAGGGGAGAGATTTTCCGGTGGGTTCGGTAGAATAAGGACTTTCAACGCTTTCGGGTAGTCATGCGCGTATCGAAATTCTTTCTCTCGACTTTGAAGGAAGCTCCGTCGGAGGCCGAGCTTGTCAGTCACCGCCTGATGCTGCGCGCGGGATTGATCCGGCGTCTTGGCAGCGGCATTTACACCATGATGCCGATGGGTCTGCGCGTGGCGCGCAAGGTCGAAGCGATCGTGCGTGAAGAAATGAACCGCGCCGGTGCAATCGAACTCATGATGCCCGTCGTGCAGCCCGCCGAGCTCTGGCAGGAGTCCGGGCGCTGGCAGGCCTATGGTCCCGAGTTGCTGCGCCTGAAAGACCGGCATGATCGCGACTTTGTCATCCAGCCGACGTCAGAGGAAGTGGTGACCGACATTGCGCGCAATGAGATCAAGAGTTACCGCCAGTTGCCGCTGCACTTCTATCAGATTCAGACCAAGTTTCGAGACGAAAGAAGGCCGCGTTTCGGCGTCATGCGAGGCCGCGAATTCGTGATGAAAGACGGCTATTCGTTTCATGCCGGCTATGTAGACCTCGAGCGCGAATATCGCAATATGTACGAAACTTACACGCGAATATTTACGCGCCTCGGACTCAAGTTTCGCGCGGTCGCCGCTGATACCGGCTCGATCGGCGGCTCCGGCTCGCATGAATTTCACGTGCTCGCCGACTCCGGCGAAGATGCCATTGCGTTTTGCCCGGACTCCGACTATGCCGCCAATATCGAACTCGCCGAAGCGGTCGCGGTACCCGCCGAGCGCGGCGCACCGGGCGCTGCCATGACCACGGTGGCGACGCCGGGCGTGCGCACCATCGACGATTTATGCCGCCTGCTCGGAATTCCGCCGCAACAAACCGTCAAGACGCTCGTCTACCGTGGCAACGACGGATTGGTCGCATTGATATTGCGCGGCGATCACATGCTCAATGAAATTAAGGCGGCCAAATTGCCGGCGCTGCAATCACCGCTCCAACCCGCGACCGAAGATGAAGTGCGTGCGATATTTAATGCCGGCTTCGGCTCCTTAGGGCCGCTGAACGTGCAGAACCTCGCCGGCCTCACCCTGATAGTTGATCGTTCCGCGGCGACTGCGAGCGACTTCGCGTGCGGTGCCAATATGGATGGCCAACATTATTGCAACGTCAATTGGGGCCGCGACCTGCCGGCGCCCGCGCTCGTCGCCGACATTCGCAATGTGGTTGCCGGCGATCCAAGTGCCGACGGTCAAGGCACGCTTGAGCTCTGCCGCGGGATCGAGATCGGCCACATTTTCCAGTTGCGTACCAA
This sequence comes from Betaproteobacteria bacterium, assembly GCA_025353085.1. Lineage (GTDB taxonomy): Bacteria > Pseudomonadota > Gammaproteobacteria > Burkholderiales > SG8-41 > PALSA-1004. The sequence goes on along the minus strand of JANXRI010000352.1, from coordinate 2,979 downwards.
ATATTCGTCGATGTTGAAGTGTAACTTCCTCGATGAGACCGGCAAACAGCAACCGATGGAAATGGGCTGCTACGGTATCGGCATCACCCGGATCATCGCGGCTGCGATCGAGCAGAACCACGACGAGCGCGGCATCATCTGGCCGCCTTCGATCGCGCCATTTTCACTCGCTATCGTAGCTATCGGCCTGGGCAAGAGCGCTGCCGTGCGAGAAGCGGCGGACAAACTTTATGGGGAGCTGACGGCCTGCGGCATCGAAGTTCTGTTCGACGACCGGGATGAACGTCCCGGTGTGATGTTCGCTGACATGGAATTAAGCGGCATTCCTCATCGGATTGTCGTCGGCGACCGTGGCCTCAAGCAAGGCCAGGTCGAATATCAGGGACGACGTGACAAAGCGGCGCAGCCGCTAGCGCTGACCGACGCCGTTGCCGAAATAAAATCCCGGCTATGCGCTGGCTGATCGTCGTTGCCTGCTGGACGACGATGTCAGGCGCCGCTTGGGCAGGCGCGCAGAAATACGAAGATCTCACGGCCAGTGTGCGCGCCGGACTGCATAAAGAGGTTAGCGACAAAGCGGTGCCGTTCCTGGCGTTCGAGACCGTGGATGAAGCAAGGATATGGCTCACTGCAATGTCGAACAAACTCGAGCGCCGCATTCCTGACCGGCACATCCGCGAAGAACTGCTGGTCACTGTGCATTATGAGGCGAAGCGCGCCGGACTCGACCCCCAACTGGTGCTCGGCCTGATTCAGGTCGAAAGCAATTTCCGCAAGCATGCGCTCTCCACCGCGGGCGCCCGCGGCTACATGCAGGTCATGCCGTTCTGGCTTAACGTGGCCAATAACAACAGCGACAATTTATTTAACCTGCGCACGAATCTGCGCTACGGCTGCTGGATCTTGCGCCGCTATCTCGACATCGAGCGCGGCGATTATTTCCGCGCGCTGGGCCGCTATAACGGCAGCCTCGGCAGGGCTGAATATCCGAACGCCGTCGTGCGCGCCTGGATCTCGAACTGGAAGTATCCGGTGCAGGCCGCCGGCGTAACCGCTGCCGGCGCGATTACTGCACGGTGATCTGGTAGGACGGGACGAGTTCAGATGCCGCCTCGGTCTGCGTAAACAACTCCACAAGCGACATCTGCAAGTGTCCGCCAATTGAGGTCGATAGCTCGTAGACCCGCGCGTCGAGTTCGGCGCTGCCCTGCCGCGCCGGCACATGAGCGGCGCTGTTGAACACAAACAAACGATAAATGTCCTCGACCTTGATCGCGCCGGCATCGCGTGACAACACCCAACCGTCAGCCCCCGAACGGGCAACCCAGCCGGCGCCCGACAAGGTGACGAGGATTTTTTCCAGATGCCCGACTGTGACCTTGACCGCCGGATGCAGGCTGGAAATCGAAATCAACGCGCCGGTGTGATGCGCGCGCCACAATACTTGCAACGCCTGCAAGGCATCGAAAAAGTCACTGCCGGGCGCCGGCTGCGCCTGACCGGCGCGTTCGCGCCATTCGGGCAGGAGTGCTGCAAGCAGCGCGCCACTGATGATGATCACCCATGACAAATAAATCCAGAGCAGCAGTACCGGCACCGCGGCAAACGCGCCATACACGAGATCGTAAGCGGTGAAATGCCCGATATAGAAACCGAATCCATGTTTCATCGCTTCAAGGCAGATACCGGCCGCCAGCCCGCCGATCAAGGCGTCCCGCTTCATGACCGGGCGATTCGGCACCGTCCAATACAGTAACGCAAGTGCAACCGACGTCAGTATCAGCGACGCGAACCGCAAGAGCAGCAGCCCGACCCCGGGCGGATTGTCGATCAAACCAAGCGACAGTGTGATCAGATAGGATGTCACCGACAAACTCGCGCCGACGAACAGCGGGCCCACGGTGAGCACCATCCAGTAGACAAGGATGCGATGCAGCAGAGACCGCGGGCGCGAGGTGCGCCAGATGTCGTTGAAAGCCGTATCGATCGTGATCATCAACATCAGCGCGGTAACCGCGACGAATGCGATGCCGACTGCGGTTAGCTGCGTCGCATTTTCCGAAAACTGGGCCGCATACTTCGTGATCGATGACACCGACTCGGGCACGATATTGGTGAGCAGGAACCGCTGCAGATGGCGGATCAGCGATTCGAACACCGGGAATGCAGACACCATGGTCAGCGCCACCGTAATGATGGGCACTATGCCGAGCAGCGTCGTGAACGTCAGGCTGCTCGCGACTTGAATGCAGCGGTCTTCAACAAAACGGCGGCCGATAAGGCGCACGAGATCGGTCAGCGGGGCGCTTTTGATTACCATGGGCAGCGATTGATGAGGCAGGCTCTATAATAGCGTCAACGCTCGCGCCCGGCCCGATGAAAGAAATCCTCGTTCTCTATTACAGCCGTTACGGCGCCGTGCGTCAGATGGCGCAATTGGTCGCGCGCGGCATCGAGCAGGTTCCCGGCGCCGCCGCGCGTCTGCGCACAGTGCCGGAAGTCTCGATGGTGTGCGAAGCCGTCGGGCCGAAGGTACCGGATGCCGGTGCACCCTATGTCGAAATGCACGACCTCGAAGAATGCATCGCGCTCGCACTCGGCTCGCCAACGCGCTTCGGCAACATGGCGGCATCGCTCAAATATTTTCTCGATTCAACTTCTGCGTTGTGGTTTAAAGGCGCGTTGAGCGGAAAACCTGCCGCAGTATTCACCGCGACGAGCAGCCTGCACGGCGGTCAGGAAACCACGTTGATCTCCATGCTGCTGCCACTGCTGCATCATGGAATGATTATCGTGGGCCTGCCGTATACCGAACCGCAACTGCTCGCGACCCGCACCGGCGGCACGCCCTATGGCGCGAGCCATGTGTCCGGCGTAGCGAGCGACCAGCCGATTAGCGAAGAAGAAAAAACGCTGTGCATCGCGCTCGGGCAGCGGCTTGCAACAACCGCACTCAAATTATCCGCATGAACAATGCAC
>JANXRI010000337.1 GCA_025353085.1 Betaproteobacteria bacterium | reverse complement strand
CACCCAATCACCCAATCACCCAATCACCCAATCACCCAATCACCCAATCACCCAATCACCCAATCACCCAATCACCAGCGCCAGCGGAGGGATCAGATGCTGAAAATCGGAATTTTGCACGGCGACGACATCGGCCTCGAAGTCGTGCCGGAAGCGGTGAAGGTGATGAAAGCCGCTGCCGCTAAAACGGGATTGCAGGTGGAGTGGTTGCCGCTGCCGATCGGTAAGCAAGCGCATGAGTTGCACGGGCATACGATGCCCGACGTCACAATCGAAGCGCTTAAAACGGTCGACGGCTGGCTGCAGGGGCCGATCGGGCACAACGCTTATCCACGCGACGACCCGACGTGGATCAACCCGCCGCTGCGCAAGAAATTCGAATTGTTCGCGAGTGTTAAACCCGTCAAGTCGTATCCCAACCTGCCGTCGGTGCACAAAGACGTCGACATCGTGTTCTTGCGCGAGGTGACCGAAGGCATGCAATCGTCGAGTGTCGTGTTCGCAGGCAGCGGAGAGTTTCGTCCCAACGATGATATTTCGATCGGCATGCGCGTCGTCACGCGCAAGGGCGCGAACCGGGTCGCGCGTGAAGCATTCGAAATTGCCCGTACGCGCGAGCGCAAAAAAGTAACGTCTGTCCACAAGGAGCCGGTGTTTAGATTGGTGTGCGGGATGTTTGCCGAAGAGTGCCGCAAAGTAGCCGCCGAATTTCCCGACTGCACTTTCGAAGAGGTACTGGTCGACGGTTTCGCAATGAAGCTCGTGATGAAGCCGCAGCAATACGACGTGGTTGTTACCACCAATCAGTTCGGTGACATTCTGACCGATGAAGGCGCCGGTATCGTCGGCGGGCTGGGACTCGCACCGGGCCTGTGCGTGGGTGCGAATCAGGCAATGGCGCAGGCCACGCACGGTTCGGCGCCCGATATCGCCGGTCAGGGAATCGCGAACCCGTACGCGATGATTATGTCCGGCCAAATGTTATTCGAATGGCTCGGCCGCAGACGCAGTGAGCCAAAGGCGGCCGATGCGGCTCAGCGCATCGCGCGTTCGATGGACCGCCTTATTGCCGAAGCGAAACTATTGACCGCCGATCTTGGTGGCAAGGCATCCACTTCGCAGATGGGCGATGTAGTCGCCGCCGGCGTTTGACCTATACAAAGAACGTCTCATTTAACGGATCAGTCGATGAACCCCTCGCTTTTTGTTTCTAAACAACTCGTCTCGGACTTTCACGAAAACCTCACCGGCATACTCATGCGCGCGCCGCGCAAGCTCGATGTTATCGAGTTCACGCCGGACATCAAACTTACGCCGGAGCAGCACGCAAGTATCGAAGTAACCTTTTATTCACGCGACATTTGGCAGGGCACGATTAAAACGAGTCTGAGCGCCGCGGCGAAAGTGTATTGGCCCATCATCGACTCGACGCCGAATCTCAGATGGCTGCAGGTCGTGTCGGCGGGCTCCGACCAGAAGCCGTACCAGCCGTCGATCCAGCGCGGACTTCGCGTGACGACTTCAGCGGGTGCCAATGCCGGTCCGGTCGGACTCACCGCGGTCACCGGATTGATGATGTTATCGCGTGGCTTCCCGCACTGGATGCGCGCGCAGCAGCAACGAGAATGGTCGCCGCAACTCGGCGCGGATTCGCCGCCGGATCTGCCGGGGCAGACCGCGGTGATCGTCGGCATGGGACATATCGGCAAAGTGATCGCGCGCGCGCTGCATGCAATGGGCGTGCATGTCATCGGTTTGCGCCGCCACGTTGCACCTGCGGAAAACTTCGATCAAGTGCTGCCGCTGTCCGCAATCGACGACGTGCTGCCGACATGCGACTGGCTGCTGCTCGCCTGCCCGCTTAGTGAAGAAACTCGCGGGCTTGTCGACGAACGCCGTTTCAGGTCGATGCCGAAGAGCGCCGGCGTCATTAACATGTCGCGCGGCGAAGTGATCGACGAGGCGGCGCTCGCAAAGGTGCTGGCGAGCGGTCATCTGCGCGGTGCCTACCTGGACGTCTTCACGCACGAGCCGCTCACGAAGGAATCGCCGCTGTGGTCGATGCCGAACGTGATCATCACGCCGCACAATTCATCGACGGGTACCGGCAACTATAAGCGCGGCGTGGAAATCTTCCTGCGCAATCTCGAGGCGTATTTGCGCGGCGAGGCGAAGCTCGAGAACGAGATCGAGCGGGCCTGATCGCCGGCAGTTAACTGCGGGCGTCGCTACTTCGCGCTGGCGTAAGTTTCGGCGAAGGTCTTGAGGTCCTCGGCATTGACGTCCGAGATCGCCCAGAACGTCATGCCCGCATCGCTCCAGTGCAGCATGTTGAATCCCTGCTTCGCTGATGCCTGCATGGACGAGCGGGCGGCTTTGGCGTCCGGCCAGACGAACAGATCGATCACATGCTGGCGGTGGCGGTAGACCAGCGCTGCGACCGGACGACTGTCGACGTAGTCGAGGCGCCCGCCGGCAAGCGGGAAGCCCGCGGTGGTCAAGTCGGTGACCGGCGGCGAGAAATCGAGCTTGGAACTCAGCCAGGGTTTGACGGTGTGCTGATCGGAAGAAGCGACTTCCGTCAGATGAGTCGTCAGTATCGCGCGTGCGTGGCCGGCGATCACCTGTTCGCCGATGCGCTCGTCGCGCGATCCTTGTTCCACTTGCACCGACGCGGTCCACGTGATGACCGCAGTGGCGGCGACCGCTGCGGCGAGCGGAAACCAGTTCCAGCGCGGCGCTGTCTTTTTAGCCGGGCCGGCGGTATCGACTTTCGCCCGGATGCGCGCGGCCAGCGCGTCGGGTGCGGTGTAATAGGCAGCCTGCTTTTTGACGGCGCTGCGTAATGCAGTTTGCGTCGCATAGGCCTGCGCGCAGGCTGCGCAGGTGCGCATATGCGCTTCGATGCCCGCGGCGGTGACCGGGTCGAGTTCGCGGTCGAGATGCGCGTGCATGTAATTCCGGGTCTGCCTGCAATCCATGTCCATATCAGGACTCCTGGTCCATTTCTTTCAAAGTCTGCAGCATGAGCTTGCGCGCGCGCGACAGGCGCGACATCACCGTGCCGAGCGGGATGTCCGCGATTTGCGCGATCTCGCGGTACGACAGGTCTTCCAGTTCGCGCAGCACGATCACTTCGCGGAATTCCGCCGGGATCCGCTCGAGCGCGCGGCGCACGAGTTGCCGCGTGTCGTCTTCCTGCAGCAGGCGCTCGACGCTGTCGCCGGTGGTCGCCATGTCGTAGTCGACGGCGGCGACGGTGTCGTCCGTAAACTCGACGTGCTGCGTCTGCGCGCGGTTCTTCTCGAGCCACGTGTAATAAGTGTTGCGCACGATTGCGAGCAGCCACGCGCGCGCATTGCCGCCGTGGAAGCCCGCGTAAAAGCGGAACGCGCGCAGGCACGCCTCCTGCACGACGTCTTCGGCGTCGCGCTCGTCGCGCGCGAGCCAGTGCGCGAGATTGTAGGCGGCATCGAGATGCACCATCACAGTTTCCTCGAATCGGGTCTGCGGTTCCAAGCTTGGTTCCAGGTCTATTGATTCATTACCGGTTGGTTGCGGATTTTATTCCCGGGCCAGTGAAGTTTTAAAAGCGGGAATTTTTCGCGCGCCTCGCCGGTTATACAGTGGTGACAGGCAGAACTCTACCGCAATTAGGTCATTAACCACCAAGAGGAGATGGCAATGTCAAAACCAATCGACAGACGGGATTTTCTGAAGCTCGCGGGACTCGGCGGCGTGGTGTTCGCTTCGGGCCTGCCCGGCGTGACGCTGGGGGCGGGGCAGGACGATTTCTACTTTGTGCAATTATCGGACGCCCACTGGGGTTTCGAGGGGCCGCCCAATCCCGACGCCAAGGGCACGCTCAAGAAAGCGGTCGCGGCGGTCAACAGCCTCGAGCGCCAGCCGGATTTCATCATGTTTACCGGCGATCTCACGCATACCACCGACAATCCGGTCGAGCGCCGCAAGCGGCTCTCGGAGTTCAAGGAGATCGTCAAAGACCTCAAGGTCAAAACCGTGCGTTACATGCCCGGCGAGCACGATGCGTCGCTCGACAACGGCAAGGCGTTCCAGGAATTCTTCGGCGCGACGCACTATACGTTCGACCATAAGGGCGTGCATTTCATCGTGCTCGACAACGTGTCGGACCCGCGCGCCTCGATCGGCGACGAGCAACTTGGCTGGCTGGCGGCCGACCTCAAGCAGCAGAAAAACGACGCGCCTATCGTCGTGTTCACGCACCGCCCGCTGTTCGATCTCTATCCGCAATGGGACTGGGCGACGAAGGACGGTGCCAAGGCGGTCGATATGCTGATGCCGTACAAGAACGTTACCGTGTTTTACGGCCACATCCACCAGGAACACCACCACATGACCGGACATATTGCGCACCACGCGGCGAAAGGGCTGATGTTCCCCCTGCCGGAGGCCGGCAAGGCGCCGACGCGCGCGCCATTGCCATGGGATCCGGCGCAGCCGTATAAAGGGCTGGGATTCCGCGAAGTCGATGCCGATACCAAGGCCGCAGACAACAAGATCACCGAGTTTCCCGTGGTGAAGGCGTGACCGCGATGATCTTCGGCAAAAAAACATTGCGCATTGTCGCGGCGGCTACGGTCGTTACCATCGGCTCTCTCGGCGCTTACGTCGCGGCGCAATCCGCGGAGCCGAAAGAAAAAGTCATCAAGATCACAGCGAAGAAATTTAACTATATTCCGGGCGAGGTGAAGCTCAAGAAAGGCGTGCCGGTGATTCTGGAATTCCGGTCGCAGGATGTCCTGATGGGATTCAACCTGCCGGACTTCAACGTGCGCGCCGATATCGTGCCGGGCAAGGCGACGCGCCTGCGCCTGACGCCCGACAAAACCGGCACCTTCGTGTTCCTGTGCGACATATTCTGCGGCACGGGGCACGAGGAGATGAACGGCAAGCTCACCGTCGTCGATTGATTGTTTTGCTCGTGGTTGTTCGCGCGGAAGCCGCCACAAGCAGTTTCCGCTTTTTTATGCCGACGCGGAATTAAAACGGGACGCAACCGGTATTACGGTTTAAACGCTCACATTATTTTCCGACCGGATAGGAAATCATGCATGACAATTTAATCGAAACGAACTCGCGCCGCTCGCTGCTGAAGAAAACCGCCATGTTCATTGCAGGCATGGCGGCGCTGCCGCTGCTGAAGACGATCCGCAATGCGCGGGCGGCGGACAAGCTGGAAAAAACTGCCGTGAAATACCAGGATAAACCGAAAGACGGCAAAGACTGCGACGATTGCATGCAGTTCGTCGCCGGCGCGACGCCGAAGGCCATGGGCACATGCAAAATGGTTGAGGGCGCGATCAGTCCGCACGGCTACTGCGCGGCGTTTACGCCCAAGCCGAAGAAGAGCACGTAGTACGGCGGGGCGGCAAAAATTTTACGGTTGGCGACGACGGTCGCCGCGTTCGCTTTCGCGGCTGAGGCCGCGTGCGCGCCCGCGACGATAGACACCGATGGGCCCGATTTCGTGGAATCGTCCGAAGTCGTCGGCAAAGGACATTTCCAGTTCGAAGCGGATGTAGTCGCGCAACGCGACAGACGCAGTCCTGCGCGCATCACGGCCTTGGGCACTCCGACACTGCTGCGTTTCGGCGTAACGGACACAGTGGAATTGCGGGTGGAAACCGAAGGCGCGCAGCGGGTCATCGACCATAACGGATCGGGCGCGACTGCCGGCGGCAGGGGCGATACGGCTTTCGGCGTCAAGTGGCATGCACAGGACCGCGACCGTGCGACGAACACGCCCGCAGTATCGTGGATACTGCATTTGGAAACGCCGTCGGGCACTGGGCAATTCACGGGTCATGGCGTCACGCCGTCATTGCGCTCGGTGATTACCTGGGAGTTACCGCATGATCTCGCGCTCGGCTTCATGCCGGGCATTCGCTACGGCTTTACGCCCGACGGCAAGCGGTATGCATCCGCAATCGGCGGACTGGTCCTGAACAAGCAGTGGACGGACAAGCTGCGCACGTTCATCGAAAACTCGGCGCCGCAGATCGCGCGCGCTGCCGACGGCGGGGTGTTGATGTCATGGGACGCCGGCGCAGCGTATCTCGTAACGCGCGACTGGCAGATCGGATTTCGCGCCGGAGCGGCGGCGAACCGGAATACGCCGGACAGCCAACTGCTGATCGAGCTGGCAGGGCGGTTTTAGCAAACGGCATAGCGAGTGCCGGCGGCTGCGGCAAACGCGCAGCCTCATATGCCGAGTGCGACGACGCTTGCTGCGTCAGCGGCAAATCGAATGGGGCGCACCCCCTCCTGATTCCATTACCCTCTCATTCCAAAAGGCTGACCACCTATGCTCATTGCGGACGAAAATACTGGGCGAGCGTGCGTTCATCGGTGCGCGCCACGTAGACGATGTTTTTTTTCATCGCCCACGTCACGATCTGATGATAAAGTGGAATGATGGCGACATCTCTCGCGGCGATCGCGCTCGCTTCGCGCGCCAGCGCCGCGCGCTTTTTCTCGTCTACGGTATCGAGCGCCTGCTCGACGAGCTGATCGAGTTTCGGATTCGAATAGCGCCCCCAGTTCCACGCGCCGTGGCCTTTCTCGAGATTGACGGTCGCCAGCAGCGCTCGCAACGCCAGGTCCGCCGAATAAGAGCCCCAACCGAGCATGGCGAAGCTAAGCTGCTGGTCGCGTGCTTTGGTCAGATAGACATTTAGCGGCAGCGCTTCGACTCGGCAGTGGATGCCAACGCGCACGAGCATCTGCGCGACCGCCTGCGCCACCTGTTCGTCGTTGATGTAGCGGTTGATCGGCGCCGATACCGTGATCGCGAAGCCGTTCGGGTAGCCGGCTTCAGTGAGGAGTTTCTTGGCGCCGTCCAGATCGTAAGCTTCTGGTTTCAATTCGGAGTTGTAGCCGAAAATCTGCGGCGCCACCACGTTAGATGCCGGTACCGCGGCATTTTCCAGCGCGCGCTCGACGAGCGCCTTGCGGTTGATCGCCTTCGAAATTGCGCGCCGCACGCGGACATCCTTGAACGGGTTCGTGGCGAGGGGTTTGCCGTCGAGATCGGTCACGAACGGCGGCTGGGCGCGGTACTGGTCGATCTGAAAAAAGATGGTGCGCCAAGACACCGTTTGCGCGAGTCGCAGGTTTCGGTCGCCGCGCAGCCGCGCGAGATCGGAAGTCGGCACGTTCTCGATCACGTCGACGTCGCCGGCAAGGAGTGCCGCGGTGCGCGCCACATCGGTGTGCATCATGAGAAACGTGACTTTGTCCCACGCCGGCCGCTTGTCCCAGTATCCTTCGAAACGCACAAGCTCGACGCGATCCCCGCGCGACCAGCGCACGAATCTGTATGGGCCGCTGCCGATCATCGCGCGACCGCTGTCGAAATCGGCCGTGGTCGCGTTTAGCGCTGCTTTTTTGGAAACGATCATGACCGAGTTGAGATCCTGCGGCATCGCGCCATAGGGCGCGGTAGTTATCAGCCGTATGGTGTACGGATCGACGATCTGCTTTGCTACGATGCGGCGCACGTAGACCGCGAAGCCGCCCGGGCTGCCGGCAATCGATAGTGGACGCTCAAGCGAGAACGCGACGTCCTCGGCGGTGAGTTCAGACCCGTCGTGAAATTTTATTCCCTCGCGTAATTTGAATTCCCACGTCGTCGGATTGACTGCGCGCCACGAGGTGGCGATGCCGGGGATCAGGCGCGCGCGTTCGTCGACGCGTGTCAGCGCATCGAATACGTGCCAGCCAATGGTAGAGTTGGGTTCCACGGCGACGTAGTGCGGATCGATCGACGTGACAACGGCGCTGAGCGCGATCGTCAGGTCGGCCGCCGAGACCGTTGCGGCGAACATGAAAGCGCCTGCCATACCGCACATGAGACGAGACGCGACAAAAGCCATCCAATGTTTCATCGATCACTCCTGTGGGTGCCGACCTTACAAACCGGACGGATTGACGAACTCAATTTTGAAACGCAAACCTAACCCCCTCCGAAATGCCTTGGGTCAAGAAAAGCCTGTCGGGACCGTATGGCAGGCGGCGACTCTATCTATTCGACCAACAACTCTAATCGTTAAATATCCTCACTAGCCCAGCGGTTCAGGTTCAATACCACGCATAAAACAAAGGAACAAGGGCCACCCCGGCGAGCAAAGCCGCCCCTTGAATGAGCGAGCGGCGCGATGTCATTTGGCTTGAGTTTTCATCCACAATTTTGCCCCCTCCATTGATTAAAAATGAGCCAGTTGCAGTCCTGACCCCCTCTACTATTACATTACCGATTTGCATCCGGCTTTATTCCAGCCGCCAACAGCACTCTTGGGGTCAGCTTGCGTTGCACCCGGTTTGTTGCACCGGAATCGGTTAGCACAAGCTGAAAAAACGCCTGTGCTTAAGTTGCCGGCTTCCTCAATTACCCCGCTACCGAGCGACGTGTTCGGGCATCGTTGGGAGCGATTCCAAATCTTCGATGGCGCGGATCGCGACCGGCTCGGTGCGGTTCCTGACCGTCACCTCGTGACGAGGAAAACCTGAAACGTCGATCCCGGCGCGCTGCGCTGCGGCCTCCGAAATGATCATCTGGCACTGGTATAGCTTGGTGAGATCCTGCAGACGGCTCGCGACGTGCACGGTATCGCCGACTGCGGTCAAGTACATCGCTTCACCGTGCCCCATGCGGCCGACTATAGTCGGGCCGGCGTGGATGCCGATCCCCATTCGCAGCGGTTCGCCCAGTTCCCCGGCGAGTTCAGAGCTCATCGCGGCAAGCCCGCGCAGCATAGACTTCGCTGCGGAAACTGCATCGCTGCAACCTCGCTCAGGGCCCGACTTGACACCGAACAGGGCCATGACGCCATCACCAGTGAACTGATTGGGGATGCCTCCCGCCTGTTCAATGGCGCGGCTCATGGTCTCGAAATAGCGGTTGAGGAAGAACACCACGTCGTACGGCATCTTGCGCTCTGACAGACGGGTGAAGCCTCGCAGGTCGGCGAATAGCACGCAAATCTCTTGTTCCTTTCCCACGAGGTAGTCAGGCTGTGCGAAGCCGTCGCGTGCGGTCGCGGTTGCTGGCAGGAGCGGGGTTACCGACAAATCGTGCGACGGGCGCAACTGGCAGGCAAGCCGTACGTCTGGCGCGGCACCGACGCGCTTCAGCACGACAAGCTCCTCGGCACTCGCCGGAGGCAGCGACTTAAATCCGCGGACGATGCGCACCCGGCAGGTCGAGCAGCGCCCGCGCCCGCCGCACACCGAGGCGTGAGGAATACCGGCGGAGCGGCTGGTCTCGAGCACGGAGTAGCCGAGCGGCGCCACCACCGTGCGGCCGTCGGGATAGCGAATGCGTACTGCGCTGCGGCGGTGCTCGTAGGCCTGGCGCAGCAGGCGTGCCAAGAGCGTCAGCATGACGCTTGCTGCGAACACCAGGAGAATGGCTTCGGCGGTGCGTTCGAGCGCTACGCGCTCTGCCGCGTTGGGCGAGTGCGCGGCAGCGATGGCCTGCTGTATCCAGCCAGGTTGCTCGGCTAAACGTAGCACCTCGCGCCCGCCGTCGGCAAAGCCAAGCAGTGCGAGCACGGGTACCAGCACCGCCAGTACAGCGAGCCATGGCGCAACGCGGGCGTAATCCGGCTTCAACCGCAACCACAGGTGCAAGCCAATGCAGCCGTGTGTCCAGACGAGCACCAGCAACAGCGCTTGGCGCACCCCGAAGTCGATGTGCAGCTTCCAGTAGTTCAGCAGGAGCGGCGTATAGGTATCATCAAAGCCAAACCATTCGAATCCGAGCCGCGTGACGACGGCGTGGAGGGTCAGCAGCGGCAGGATGCAGAGCCCGAACACAAGCTGCAGCGCTTCCAGGGCGGGCATGCGCAGGTTCCGGCGAAGATACAGCGACCAGAGCCCCAGGCCGAAATGCACCAACAGCGAACCGTATAGAGCGATGGTGCCAACCGGATTGCGCCACAACCATAGGAACCACTCGCGGCCGGCATTCATCGCCGCCAGCGACACCAGCCCTAATGCGTGATTGGTAAGATGGGTCGAGACGTATGTAAACAGCACCAGACCCGTAACGAGCCGCACGCGGCGTATCATGGCGGCGCGCGACGGCGCGCAGGGTTGGTTGACTGAATGCTTCCCGCTGGGTACATGAGCGAAGCGTGATTGCCGGCAAGTGAGAGAAGCGGCGCCTTGAGGCGCCGCATAAGAGTAAGCGACGGAGGAGATTTGCGCAGGCCGTCGTTACTTACAACACCGTACGACTTTACATCAAAACGTGTGCCGCATGCCTAACGCGTAACCGGTGTTCGTCGTACTCGCGGCGGCGCCGATGCCCGCGGCATTGGCAAACTGGTAAGTCGTCCCGGAATCGTTCGCCACGCGCGTGTAAAAGCCGTAAAGATCGGTGCGCTTCGACAGGGTGTAGCTGTAACCGAGCGAGGACTGCTGCGCGCCCAACCCGTTCGTTATGCAAGCAGCACAGCCGACCAGGCTGCAACTGCCGCTTTGCGCCCTGCCGTAAAGGGCACGGATGGTGCCCGCGCATAAGCTACCGCTAAAGCAAGTATTTTTTTGTTCATGCGCGTCTCCTGCAAGTTGAAAAGTGAGAATGCGTGCTTGCCGCACTCACCCCCCAATACTCCGGGCGCTCGTTCGATATTCCGCGCGCAGACTTTATTTTTTGTTAGTGAATAAAATTACCCGTTGAGCGGTAATTCAAATAAGAGAGAAACGGAACAAACGATCGAGGATTCTCGCTGGCGATACGTTTTTTTCGCGTTCGTTGTGATTTGTTAGTCACGCCACCTCGCCTAATTCAATGCGGAGTTGACGACTCCCCGCCGCTGCGGGAATAAAAACAACGGCAAACCGGTTACAAGAGAATACGAAGGTCCATCGGGGAATAGTTATCGTCACATCAGTTATCGTCACATCACTGTTCCAATCGGAATATCGAGCACCGCGGCAATTGGTTTGTATGATCTAACCAGGCACTTACGTTAATCGGGAGAATGAAGAATGAAATCTAAAAGCAATTGTTTTACCGCCTTTGCCGGAATTATTTTGGCATTAATCTCTATTTCCGCCGCATCCGCCGCGGGCATTGCGGTCGACCGTGATTTCGGCAGTGTGAGCGAAGAGCGGTATGCGACCCGTGTCATCACCATTGCCTCCAATGCGAAGTGGGTCAACGTTACGCAGGACGAAATCATCAAGTTTATCGATGTCTCCACGGGCAAATCTTTTGCGTGGAACTTCGATACAGCGGTTAGGGTTTTTAACCTGAGTTCGATTGCGCCGGCGGGTATCCTGAGCGGACATCAGGTAGATGCATATGTCGCCGTAAATCCACGCAAAAGCAATAACAACTGAGAATGTTCATTCCCGAGCAGGGATAAAGATCCCCGCTGATGGAACATTCGGCTGGTTTAATAAAAACTCGCTAAGCGGTGCTGCCACGATTATTTAATCTGGTTATAAGTCATCATGAACGAGGTCCCACATCTGACCACGGCCCTGAGTGGCCCGCTACTCGCCCTCGAACGGCGGATACTCAAAGCAACGCCGGCGATCGAAAACTGGCTGCAAGACAAATGGCAAAAGCATGCGACCCCGTTTTATTCATCGGTCGACTTGCGCAACAGCGGCTTCAATCTCGCGCTGGTCGACACCAACCTGTGCCCCGGCGGGTTTAACAACCTCAATCCGGATTTCGATGCACTGTGCGTGCAGGCGACCATGAGGGCAGTCGAGAAAATCTGCCTTGACGCGCGCGGCGTGCAGTTCGTGCAACTTGCGTTCGAAAAGCCGGGCGAGACGCGCGGCAACCTTGCCGCCGGTGGTAGCGGAGTTGCGCGCGCGTTAACAAACGCGCGACCGTGAAATCGCAGAAACGTTCGGCCCACGACTCACGCTCACCACCCGCGCACTCCAAGCCATCAAGCATCATGCCGTCCGGCCGCGACGGCAGGCTTATCGGGAATAGTTTCTCAATCTGCCCTGTTAGCTTAAGGTCAGTCGCTGCTTGCTTCATTGTTTCAATCACGTTAGGAGAACCCGCCATGTATTTACTTCATCTTGCATTACTGTTCATCGTGCTTGTTGTTTCCAGTACCAACGCTGCTGTCGCGGCGCCCGCCGTCGGGGATACCTACGTCTATCGCGTCCTCAATGGCTACAACAACGAGGTGCGCGGCCAGGTCACCTACCGCGTGGATAACGTCGATGCGGATCGCGTGACGGTATCGGTCTCCCCCGACTATCCATCGTTGGGTGCGCCGCACACGGACGTTTTCACCAGAGACGATAACTGGCTGCGGCATCCACTTATTAATCACGATATGCCGGTCGAGTACAACTTCTCGCCCGCTTATCCTGCCTACATGTTACCGCTTGACCCCGGCAAATCGTGGTCCAGGCGGGTGAGTGCGATCAATCCGACTTCAGGCCGCCGCAACAGCGTGCGCGTTGACGGTGATGTGCTGGGAACCGAGCGCATCACGACGCCGGCGGGCGCTTTCGATACGATCAAGGTCAAGCGCAAGGTTTATGCGGGCGATTGGGACGGGTTCACTTTCGAGACGAACATCGTCGAGACCGACTGGTATGCGCCCGCGCTAGGACGCGCGGTGCGCACCGAGCGTAATTCCAGCTATATAGACCCGCAGAAATGCGCCGCGAGCTCGGCCTGCACGCCAATACGCGGCGACTGGAATGTGTTCGAGCTTGTAACCTATAGCCGGAAATGATCGGGCACCATCTACGGCTCTGGTGCAACAACGCTATGAACCTGCTGCACGCCAGTTGCCGTCCGCGAAGGGAGATTGCGGAATCCGACATCGATTGGCGGCGAGGCTGGGCGAGTTCACGAAATGGGTGTCGGGCGCACTCCATCATGAGTATTCACGTGCTCCGGACGTCGCCTAATCGCCATGGTATCGAGATGGCATTTGCACGCAATGATTATTTGCATTGTATATACAGGTCGTTGGAAAAGGCGTGTCCCACACGTCCCACGAGTGAATCAAATCAGAACCCGCTCAATCCTCAAACGGTGCTCCGGAGGGTCAGGCCGCGGTTTTGGTTGCGCAAACCGCAGCCTGTCCCCTTGAACTTGTGCCTTGAACTTCGTTATACGCACGAACGTGGATTGTTTCCCAACGGGTTGATCCCAAAGTCGCGTGGTACAGACGCCACGCCCGGCGCCGGCGTCATCGCGTCAGGTAAACGAACAAGGCGGTGCCGAGCGAGATTAGCGACAAGACGATCGACCCGGTACAAAAAACAAGCAGCCGCTGATGCCTGCTGTCGGCAACCGACGCGCCGGTTTCCAGCAGCTCAACGGTACTTTTTATTTGGGCCGCGAGTTCCTTGATGTGCGCGTCGTTCGCAGTAGCGGCCATCTGCAGTTCGGTAATCTGCTGCTGCAATACGGATTCATCGGCAACCGCGGTCGTGTTTTTTCGCGTAAACGCAGGGGATGCGGCAGAAACGATAGTTCCGACGTGCGGCAGGATTGCTTTAATTGCGGGTAAGAGCCAGGCAGGCATATTGGTATCCTGAGGTTGATTATGTACACCGGTGTTGAAGCTGCCTTCGCTTCGGATCACATGCATCGAGTAGCTATCGCCACCAAGTTGTATCTCGAATGATAGATTGTCTATCGTAGCGCAGGCGCCCCGCCTGCTTATTTATTGATGTTTCACTAATTCGCGACAGCGGGTTAGTGCCATTCTCACCCTCTCCTTCGGGAGAGGGCGGGGCAAGGGATTGAGCGTTCCGATTGTCATGCATTATGAAACGCTCAATAAGTAATGCAGGCGAGGCGCCTGCGCTACGTTTCGGTCATGCCCGCGGTGAGACGGGCACGTCATCACTGCCCGGTTCGGGCATCGGGTGAAACTGCTTCTCATCGAGCGCCTGTTCATCGTCGATCGGGTCAGTCGCGGTTTCCGTCGCGACGATCCCATGCCCGAGAAATCCGCCGGATTGATGTTGCCACAACCGCGCGTACTGTCCTTTGCGCTGCAACAGATCGTGATGCGAGCCCTGCTCAACGATGCGGCCCTCGTCGAGCACGATGAGACGGTCCATGCGCGCAATCGTCGACAGGCGATGCGCAATCGCGATCACCGTCTTGCCTTCCATCAAGCCAAGCAATTGCTCCTGAATCGCGAGTTCGACTTCGCTGTCGAGGGCTGACGTCGCTTCGTCCAGCACCATGATTGGCGCATCTTTGAGCACCACTCGCGCAATCGCCACGCGCTGACGCTGGCCGCCCGAGAGTTTGACCCCGCGTTCTCCGACGTGCGCGTCGTAGCCCGTGCGGTCGCGCCAGTCTCTCAAGCCAACAATGAACTCGTGCGCATGCGCTTTGCGCGCGGCGGCTTGAATGTCTTCATCGCTCGCAGCGGGCCGCCCGTATCGAATGTTGGCCGCGATGGAGCGATGCAGGAGCGAGGTGTCCTGGGTCACCATGCCAATCGCCGCGCGCAGGCTTTCCTGAGTGACATTACCGATGTCCTGGCCGTCGATGAAGATGCGGCCTTGTTCCACCTCGTAGAAGCGCAACAGCAGGTTGACGAGCGTCGACTTGCCCGCGCCCGAGCGGCCAACCAGTCCCACGCGCTCGCCCGGCCGGATTGTGAAGTCGAGATGATCGAGCACGGGACTGCCAGTACCGTGGTGGTAATCAAAGGTGACCTCGTCGAAACGGATCTCGCCCTTCGACACCTTGAGAGCGCGCGCGCCGGGCCGGTCGATGCCGCTGTGAGGAATGGCGATGGTCTGCATGCCTTCCTGCACGACCCCGACGTTTTCGAAAATGCCGGTGATTTCCCAGCTCACCCAGCCGGCGATGTTGGCGATATGCCAGGCGAGCGGCAATGCTGTCGCCACGACGCCGGCGTTGATGATGCCTTGCGTCCACAACCAGATGCCGATGCTCGCCGTGCCGGTTAACAGCATTGCATTCATGATCGAAAGCCATAGCATGAATTGCGTGATGAGCCGCATATGCGCGCCCATCGCGACTTGATGGTCGTCGACCACCTCGCGCACATGCGCGTCCTCGTCAGCCAACTTCGCGAACAGCTTGACCGTGAGAATATTCGTGTAACTGTCGACGATCCGTCCCATCACGAGCGAGCGCGCCTCCGAGCTCGACTTCGCCAGATCGCGCATGCGCGGCACGAAATAGCGGAGGAAAACGAGATAGCCGAGAAACCACAACAGCGTGGGCAGGCCGAGCCGCCAGTCCGCGATCGCCATGAGGACGAACGCGCTGATGCCGTAGACACCAATGTAAAACGCCGCGCGTATGCTCGACATCACGCTTTCGCGCAGCGCGTTAGCCGTCTGCATTACGCGCTGGGCGATGCGGCCGGCGAAATCGTTCTGGAAGAAGGGCAGGTTCTGGCGCACGACATGCCAGTGGCTCTGCCAGCGGATCATGTTCGTCACGCCCGGCAGCAGTACATTCTGGCGGATCGCGACGTCGGCAAAGATGACAACCGGCCGGATGATCAAGATGAGCAAGACCATGCCGATCAGCATCGGCGCGTTCTGCGCAATGGCCGCATGGCGGTCGGCGATTTCCATCAATGCAACGAGCCTGCCAATGAACACGGGAATCACTGTGTCTATCAGCGCAACTGCGAGGCTGGTCGCGAACACCGCCAGGTACCAACCTTTCGTTTGCCGGACGAAGTGCCAGTAAAAAGCGATCAGGTCGGGCGGCGGAACGCCCGGCCCGGTGGTGGCGGTGCCGCGGATGCGGGATTGAAGAAATCGGAACATGCGTGTCGCGAAGGATCTGCGCAGAAAGTTACGACGCGTAATGCGCGAGAGAAAATGATGCGGAAACATGAACGGTAGCCGGAAAGTAACAGCAGTCCCTCATTGAGACCCAAGTGTCATGCCTCATCGTTTCTCCGCGAGCACGCGTTGCAGTTCGTCGAGTATCCGCGGCGTGCGAACTTTGCGCTCACCGCGCACGAGCAAAATGAAATTGTCGGCAAGTATTTCTTCGGGATGAATGATGTAGCGCGTGTTGAGCCCGATCGCGCCGAAATATTCAGGCACGTTGGCGGCATCGAGTAGAACCAGTGCATCGCCCGCGCGGCCCGCGTTCCAGTTGGAGCCCGCACCCATTACGGCGAGTAACTTGAACAACAGCCGCTCAATAAAAGTGCCGGGCAGCGAAGGATCGAATGCTTCTTCTTTCGCAAACAGCACCGGATAGAACGTCAGCGCTGCCCCGCTGCGCTGCAAAGTGATGCAATAGCGTGTCTCGGGCGCGTCGGGATTAGTGATGCGGCGGGATGCGAGTTCGGGCGGCCAGGTCAGCGGTCCGCAATCACGGTAACCGACGATCGCATAGAGCGCGTTCCGCCGCTCAATCGCATTGCGTGAAAGCACGTGGAAGATTTCATGGATGATGATGCGCTCGAACTCCTCGGGTGAAACGTCCATGTACCACCGCGGAATCACGATTGCGTTGCCACGCGTATAGGCAGTTTCGGCTTCTTCGCGCCCGGTCGTTTTGACCAACCAGACTTCTTTAGGCAGTGGCAATTGTAATGGCTTGAGTTGCGCGCTGATTTTAGCGATCAAAGCGGATAGTTTCGTTACATCAGCAGTTGACCAATCAAGCGCCTGCCCGGCGGCGAACATGAGAAATTCATTTTCGGATACGGCGCCACGGCGCCCGGTGCGCGCCGAGCGATCGTACGCGCTCATCGCGGCGACAAAGTCATCGCTCGTGCCGAGCCGCAGCCGACTTTCTTCCGCGGAGGCGAAACGCGCCACGGTTGTGCCATAAAGCGGAATGGTTTGCGCGGCGGCGGGGACAATGCAGGCGAGTGCGAGACAAAACACAAGCTGTATAACGCTCCCGGTGAAACGAATTGTCGGGTTAAAGGTAGCGCAGGCGCCTCGCCTGCATTCGTTAACACGGCAGGCGAGGGCGCCTGCGCTACAAATACTAATCAGGCCGGCGCGAGGCGCGCCAGCGGTTTCTCGCGAATCGGCAGGTTGATAAGGGCGGCAAAGATGCCGAGCGCGATGGCGATCATCCATACCGCATTATAGTTGCCGGTGCGATCGTAGATGAGGCCGCCGAGCCAGACGCCGAAAAAGCTGCCGATTTGATGCGAAAAAAATACGAAGCCGCCGAGCATCGCGAGGTAGCGTACGCCGAACACCACGCCGACGATGCCGTTGGTCAGCGGGATCGTCGACAGCCACAATACGCCCATCGCGGCGGCGAAGATGTAGACGGACATTGGCGAGAGCGGCGCCAGCAAAAATATCGTGATCACCACGCTGCGCGTCGCGTAAATACCGGTCAGCAGATGTTTTTTGGGGAGCCGCGCACCGAGCGAGCCGGCGGCCCAGGTGCCAAGAATATTGAATAAACCGATCAGTGCAAGCGCCGTCACAGCGACATTCGGGCCGAGGCCGTGGTCTTTAAGATAAGCCGGCAGATGGATCGCGATGAACACGACCTGGAATCCGCAGACGAAATAGCCGGCGGTCAGGAGCCAGAAACTGCGATTACGAAACGCTTCAGCGAGCGCCTGGCGTATGGTCTGACTGCCGGCCACGTGCGGGCGATGCGGCTCGCTTAAGCCCAGCGCCATCGGCGCCATCAATAGCGCGATGGCGCCGAGCACGAGCAGCGCGTTGCTCCAGCCCACTCCGCCGATCAGCCATTGCTCGACCGGCACCATCAGAAACTGGCCGAAAGATCCGGCGGCGGCGATATACCCCATCGCCTGCGAGCGCTTGTTCTCGGAGAAATTGCGGCCGACTACGCCGTAGATCACGCTATACGTTACACCCGACAACGACAGGCCGATCAATACGCCGGCCGAAAGACTGAAGGCCAAAGGCGCCGCCGATACGGTCATCAACGCGAGGCCCACTGCATAGAGCAACGCGCCGGCTACGATTACGCGCGGGGCGCCGTGCCGATCAGCGAGGCCGCCCGCGAGGGGTTGGGCGGCACCCCACAGCAGATTTTGCAAAGCGATTGCGAACGAAAAGACTTCGCGGTTCCAGCCGAGATCGGTCGACATCGGCCCCAGGAAAAGGCCGAGGCCGTGCCGTATGCCCATGGCGAGCGTGACGATCACGCTGCCGCAGATGAGAATTGCGGTGAGCGAACGGGCGGGGGAATTCACTTCAGACACTCACAATCGTCATTCCGGACGGGCCGAAGGCGCGATCCGGAATCCAGAAGAGCTAAAATCCGCCCTGGATTCCGGCTTGCGCCGGAAAGACGAACTTGTTTTCCGGAGCATGATTTTCACGATGACCTTTGGCGGCGCGCTTTGCTAAAACAGCGATTGTTCACTCAACCCGCGCCGCCTTCAACCGATAATTGCGCCCGCCCGCATGCTCGCAGATCATGCGAAAGCGCTAAAGCGCGTCGCACACGGCTGCGGTGACGATTTCCGTCGTCGCTTCGCCGCCCAGATCGGGCGTGTGGATTTTCTTCGCGGTGACGGCTTCGATCGCTTTCATCATGCGCACCGACGCTTCTTTTTCGCCGAGGTGCTCGAGCATCATCGACGCGGTCCAGAAAGTCGCGATCGGATTGGCGATGCCTTTGCCCGTGATGTCGAACGCCGAGCCGTGGATCGGCTCGAACATCGACGGAAACGTGCGCTCGGGATTGAGATTCGCGGTCGGCGCGATGCCGAGGCTGCCTGACAACGCGGCGGCGAGATCCGACAAAATATCCGCGTGCAGATTGGTCGCGACGAAGGTGTCGAGCATGTAGGGCTTCAACACCATCTGCGTCGTGATCGCATCGACGAGCACGCGCTGGGTTTCGACTTGCGGATAATTTTTCGCGACTTCGTAAAATATCTGGTCCCACATGACCATGCCGTGGCGCTGCGCATTCGACTTGGTGACGAGCGTTAAATGCTTGCGCGGCCGCTTGCTCGCAAGCTCGAACGCGAAACGGTGAATGCGTTCGACGCCGTT
>JANXRI010000332.1 GCA_025353085.1 Betaproteobacteria bacterium | reverse complement strand
GTCGAGGTCATTTACGACCACGTGATTCTGGTTTTAAAAGGCGTCTCGCTCGAAGTGCACGAGGGCAGAATCGTGGCCCTGCTCGGCGCGAACGGGGCCGGCAAATCGACGACATTAAAATCAATTTCCAACCTGTTGCACGCGGAGCGCGGCGACGTGACCAAGGGCTCGATTGAGTTTCGCGGTGAGCGCGTCGACCGGTTGAGCCCGTCGGAGCTCGTCAGGCGCGGCGTCGTGCAGGTAATGGAGGGGCGGCATTGCTTCGCCCACCTCACCGTCGAGGAAAACCTCTTGACCGGCGCGTTCACGCGCAGCGGCCGCGGCGACATCGGGGCGGACCTCGAAAAAGTCTATGCGTATTTTCCGCGCCTGAAACAGCGGCGCACGAGCCAGGCCGGCTATACGTCGGGAGGCGAGCAGCAAATGACCGCCATCGGACGCGCGCTGATGGCGCGGCCGGCGATGATCCTGCTCGACGAGCCGTCGATGGGGCTCGCGCCGCAGATCGTCGAGGAGATTTTCGGCATCGTGCGCGACCTGAACCAGAAAGAGCGCGTGAGTTTCCTGCTCGCCGAGCAGAACACCAACATCGCGTTGAGGTTCGCCGATTACGGTTACATCCTCGAAACCGGGCGCGTGGTCATGGACGGCAATGCCGCGGAACTTTCATCCAACGAAGACGTGAAAGAGTTTTATCTCGGCTTGTCTGCCGGTGCGCGCAAGAACTATCGCGACGCGAAGCATTACCGTCGCCGCAAGAGATGGCTGGCGTAAATGCAGGATTCAGGAACCGGGAGTCAGGATTCGGCGAAATCCGGTTTTTGCGGTTACTGAATCCTGACTCCTGAATCCCGAATCCTCAGCGTAGCGCAATGGACTTCTACGACAAGCTGGAAACACGCGACCCGCAGCAGCGCGAAGCGGAGCAATTCGCGGCCCTGCGCGCGCAGATTGGCAACGCGCAGAGCAAGGCGCCGTATTTTGCGCGCGTGCTGGCCGGCGTCAATCCGGCGGATATCAGGGACCGCGCGGCGCTGGCCAAGCTGCCGGTTACGCGCAAATCCGATTTGATCGAGCTGCAAAAGGCACAGCCGCCTTTCGCCGGCATGACCGCGTTGCCGCAGGCGGCGCTCGGCCGCGTGTTCATGTCGCCGGGCCCGATGTTCGACCCCGAAGGCAAGCGAGCAGACTACTGGCGGCTCGCGCGCGCGATGTTCGCCGCCGGTTTTCGCGCGGGCGAACTCGTGCACAACACGTTCTCGTACCATTTCACGCCTGCCGGCTTCATGGCCGACATGGGCGCGCACGCGATCGGCTGCGCGGTGTTTCCCGGCGGCACCGGGCAGACCGAGATGCAGGTTGCCGCGATCGCGGGACTCAGGCCGCAGTGCTATATAGGCACGCCGTCATTTTTGCGCATCATCCTCGAAAAAGGCGATGAGTTGAAAGCCGATTTGTCGAGTTTGAAAAAAGCCATGGTTTCGGCTGAAGCACTGCCCGCGGCTTTGCGCGCATGGCTGAATGGCCGCGGCGTCGCCACGCTGCAGTGCTATGCGATTGCCGACCTCGGGCTCGTCGCGTACGAGTCGCCCGCGCAGGAAGGCATGATCGTCGACGAAGGCGTCGTGCTCGAACTCGTGCGCCCAGGCACCGGCAAACCGGTGGCGGTCGGCGAAGTCGGCGAAGTCGTGGTGACGACGCTGACGCCCGAATATCCGCTGATACGTTTTGCCACCGGTGATCTGTCGGCTACGTTGCCCGGCGCGAGTCCGTGCGGGCGCACCAACGTGCGCATCAAGGGCTGGATGGGGCGCGCCGACCAGACGGCCAAAGTCAAAGGCATGTTCGTCAAGCCATCGCAAATCGCGGACGTGGCCAAACGCCACGCCGAGATCCGCAAATACAGGCTCGTCATCGAACACGACGACAAGAAGGCCGATCGCATGACGCTCAATTGCGAAATCGACGGCGCCGGCAATGCGGCGCTCGCGGACAAGATCACGGCGACCCTGCGCGACGTGTGCAATCTGCGCGGCGAAGTCGCGTTCAAGCCCGCCGGATCGATGCCAAACGACGGCAAAGTCATCGACGATGTTAGGAAGTACGACTAACATGGCGTAACCCGAAGTACTAATTGCGCCTTATTCAACCGCGCGCTTTATTCACCGATGCAAATCTTCGACTCCTCATGCAAATAAAAAACAGCGTATTCCTGATACCAGGCGGCGCGTCCGGTCTCGGCGCCGCCACCGCCCAGCATTTAGTTGCTGCCGGCGGCAAAGTAATGGTCGCCGATCTCAATCGCGAGACAGGTGAGAAATTCGCGGCGAGTCTCGGCGGCCAGGCGAAATTCGTCGTCGCGGATGTGACGAACGAAGTCGAGGTGCAGCAGGCGGTGGATGCCGCGGTGCAAACCTTCGGCGCCGTGCACGGCCTGGTGAATTGCGCGGGTATCGCGCCCGGCGAACGCGTGGTCGGCAAAAGCGGGCCGCACCGGCTTGAAACTTTTAGCCGTGTCATCGGCATCAACCTCATCGGCAGTTTCAACGCGCTGCGGCTGGCGGCGAACGCGATGGCCAAAAACACGCCGAACGCCGATGGTGAGCGCGGCATCATCATCAATACCGCGTCGGTCGCCGCCTATGAGGGACAGGTAGGTCAGGCCGCATACAGCGCGTCGAAAGGCGGCATCGTTGCGATGGCGCTGCCGATTGCGCGCGAGCTTGCGAAGCTCGGCATCCGCGTGATGACGATCGCGCCCGGCATCTTCGATACGCCCATGCTGCAGGGGATGAGCGAAGAGATACGCGCGTCGCTCGGCGCGCAGGTGCCGTTTCCGTCGCGGTTGGGCCAGCCCGCGGAATACGCGCGGCTTGCCGCATTTATTATCGAGAACCCGATGCTCAATGCCGAAGTAATCCGCCTCGACGGCGCGATTCGCATGACGGCAAAATAACAGCACCAGAAAGGCTTTCATCATGACTTACCAGAACATCATTCTTGAACACGCCGAACCGGGCATCTATGTGCTGACCGTCAAC
>JANXRI010000300.1 GCA_025353085.1 Betaproteobacteria bacterium | reverse complement strand
TGAGCGCGGCGGCGCGCGCGCAGGCAAGCCCAGGTGCGTGAGGTTCTTGACAATCACCGCGGGCTCCTCGATGGCGGCGATGATCTTAAACTCGCCGCCACACTGCGGGCAGTGTTCGAGGTCAATATCGAAAACGCGTTTGAGCTAAGCGCGCCCAGCTCATGCGCGCCGATGCGTGTGCGTGCTCCTCGGCGTGTTCACTTGGTTTCTGCGCCGCACCCGGCACGATCGCGGCACGCAACGTGGCATTGGGTGCCGGCACGCCGTGGAAGCGTGTCAGATGCAGGCGCGGTCGCGGCACCAGCGCCTATCGATCCTTCCCCAATTCGCGAAAGCGTATTGGGGCCACTCTCACCCTCGCCCTTCGGGAGAGGGGCGGGGGGGATTGAGCGTTCTGACTGTCATCCTTAATGAAACGCTCAACAGGCGCTGCATGAATTCCAGCGGTGATATAACGATGTGCGTGGTGCCGTCGCGCCAGGCGCTTTTGAGCCCCTTTGATTCACTGTCCGCGTTATTCCGCCTTGATCCCCGCCGCGCGTATCACTCTTTCCCACCGGTCGTAATCGGCCTTGTGATACGCGGCGAGTTCGCCGGCGCTCCCGCCCGCCGGTTCGGCGCCTTCGGCGGCGAGGCGCTTACGAGTTTCAGCGGTGTTCAGGATCGCATTCATCTCCCGGTTCAAGCGGGCGACAATCTCCGACGGGGTGCCCGCCGGTGCGTATAAGCCCCACCACTGCGTCGATTCGAATCCGGGCAGGGCAGCTTCGGCGACGGTCGGAATTGCCGGCGCCGCCGCGATGCGCTTCGCACTCGTGACTGCCAGCGCCCTTAACTTCCCCGCCTGTGTCTGCGTCGACACGCTCGCATAGGCGGAAAATATCACCGGCACCTCACCCGCCGCAGCTGCAATCACCGCGGGCGCCGCGCTTTTGTACGGCACGTGCAGCATGTCGATACGCGCCTGCTGCAGGAAAAGCGCGGCAGTCAGATGGCTCAGTGTGCCGGCGCCATTCGACGCGAATGCGAGCGCGCCCGGCTTCGCTTTCGCGAGTGTGATGAGTTCCCTCACCGTGCGCGCCGGCAGCGAGGGATGAACGGCCAGCACGTTGGGCGTATAGCCAATCAATATCATTGGCGAAAAAATGCGCAGGATGTCGTACGTCGTTTTCGCGCCAAGGTGCGGGTTGATCGCAAGCACGCTCGACGACGCGAACATCAGCGTGTAGCCGTCCGCCGGCGCGCGCGCGACGATTTCCGCGCCGATCGAGCCCGCAGCGCCGCCGCGATTGTCGATGATGAACTGCGCGCCCACGCTTTCGCCGAGCTTCTGCATCAACTGCCGCGCGACGACGTCGAGCGCCCCGCCGGGCGTGGCCGGCACCACGACGCGCACTGGCTTGTCGGGGTATGCGGCAGCGGCGGGCGGTGCCGTTAACGCGCTCGCGCAGGCGGCGAGCAGGGCGGTGCCTTTCAGTTTCAATCCCGCTTCAGATCGCCAGCCGGTAGACGCGCGCAGCGGTGCCGCGATACAGCGCAGCTTTTTCCGCCGCGGAACAATTGGCGGTGATCCGTTTGAACGCATTCCACAGCACGCCATAACCGCAAGTCTGCTTGTCCGGCGGAAAATTGCTTTCCATCATGCAGCGCTCCGCGCCGAACGCGTCTATGCAGGCTTCGACATACGGGCGTTAAGCCACGGCGAGGTCCGTAGACGAGGGCGGCGTGTTGCGCAAATGAATATCCCAGTTGCAATAAAGCATGCCGAGCCCGTCGATCTTGACGCTGAGATTCGGGAATTGTGCGATGTTGCGGCGGATAGGAAATTTAAACCCTCTTTTTCACTATCTGGAACTATATCGCCGGCCCTGCAAGCGGTCAATCGCCGATGTTCAGTGACAATTCCCCTCTCCCGATGATGATTTGAACCCTCCATCGTCCCGAGACGACGCACTTCGACGCAGTTTGACCGCTTCGCGCGAGCGTGGGCCACGCCGGATCGTCAACGCTGTTGCAGTAGCGTTCTTGACTTGAGTATCAGGCCGCCTGAAACAGGTCGAGCCGGCGCGCCGGTGAGCGCGGCGGCGCGCGCGCAGGCAAGCCAAGGTGCGTGAGGTTCTTGACAATCACCGCCGGCTCCTCGATGGCGGCGATGATCTTAAACTCGCCGCCACACTGCGGGCAGTGTTCGAGGTCGATATCGAAAACGCGCTTGAGCAGGCGCGCCCACCCCATGCGCGCCGGCGCGCCGTGCGCGTGTTCGTCTGCGGGCTCGCTGGTAGCCGTTGGGCGTTGCGCGCGCCGCGATCTCCGCAGCGAGATTGCCGCCGGCGCCCGCCGATTATCGATAATGACGCCCTGGTGGAAGCACTCCGTCAACTTCCTCGCAACGACGCGATCGATGAAGTCCGTCGCGCCCCCGAGGGGAACGGGTCGATGATGCGAATCGGTTTCGTTGGATATGCCGCTGCAGCGATGACCGCCGGCGCTGAGGTCATCGACGCGATCGCGCACAGCGCGAGCGCGGCAACCGGTGCTGCACGAATCATTCGTCCTCCTCGTTCGATTGGGCTTTACCCGATCGTGTAAGATCGGACGTAGCACACGCTCAAACGTGTTCCCTCAAATTTTTGAAGCCAAGGCCCATCGAGTGGAGTTGCGTCAGCTCAAGAACTTCGCTCGCATCGTCGAGCTCGGGAGTCTCTCGAAGGCGGCGAACGATCTCCGCATCGCGCAGCCGGCGCTGAGCCGTCAGATCAGCGCGCTGGAGCGCGAGCTAAAGACGCCGCTCCTCACGCGGAGCGTCCGCGGAATAGCGGCCACCGAAGCGGGTGTGGAGCTTTACCGCCACGCGCAGTCCGTTCTGCGCCAGCTTAATGCGATATCGGACGCGGTGCGGAACGCTTCGCAGAGCGTATCGGGTGTCGTGACGATCGGGATCCCTACGAGCACGGCGTACATGCTCGCCGTGCCACTGGTGCGCGAGGTGCGTGCGCGCCTGCCGAACGTTCAGCTTCATATCACCGAGGGGGAAAGCGGTTATCTGGAGGATCTTCTGGCGAGCGCACGTCTCGAAGCGAGTCTTCTGTACGAGCGGCAGCAGCGACCGCACAAGCTGCACGTGCGGCCGCTCCTCGCCGAAGATCTTTTTCTCGTGTCGTCGCGGACGGTGGACGCGGAAACGCGCGACGTGCCCCTCGTCGAGCTCGCACGCTATCCGCTGGTTCTGCCGAGCATGCTGAGCACGACACGCCAGCTTCTCGAGGCGGCGCTCGCCAAGGCCGGCGTTGCGGCGCACGTCGTCG
>JANXRI010000254.1 GCA_025353085.1 Betaproteobacteria bacterium | reverse complement strand
CACCGCCACCCTGCAACGCAAAGTTGATGCGCTTCTTCTTGCTGGCGTCGCCGGAATTTCCGGCGGTCTTGGTTTTCACTGTCATGGTATGACCTTTCGCGCTTATCGAGCGCTGATGATGATGTTAAAGACTCTGGCAATCCTGTTGCGCCCTGGGCGCGCAGTCATGCATCTATCAATGCGCGGTCCAGCCGCCCTCGATCATGATATTCGTGCCGGTAATCGAGGCAGCCGAATCAGAGCACAGGAACACGGCGGTGCCGGCGACCTGCTCGACGGTCACAAACTGCTTCGTGGGCTGCGCGGCAAGGAGCACGTCGCGCTTCACCTGTTCTTCAGTGATGCCGCGCGCTTTGGCGGTATCGGGAATCTGTTTCTCCACGAGCGGCGTCAGCACATAACCGGGGCAAATCGCGTTCACGGTGATGCCTTGTTCCGCCACTTCGAGGGCGATTGTTTTGGTGAATCCCATGATGCCATGCTTGGACGCGACGTAAGCCGATTTAAACGGCGAAGCGACCATGGCATGCGCCGAGGCAACGTTGATGATGCGACCCCATTTTTTCGACTTCATGTAGGGCACGGCGACGCGCGTGGTGTGAAACGCCGAGGAAAGATTGATCGCGATGATCGCATCCCACTTGGCCAACGGAAATTCTTCAACGGGCGCGACGTGCTGAATGCCTGCGTTGTTGACGAGGATGTCGACGCCGCCGAGCGAGGATAGCGCCTTCTTCATCATGGCCTCGATCTGCTCCGGCTTACTCATGTCGGCGCCGTCATATAAGACTTTCACGCCGTATTTCGAAGCAAGTCCCGCGCGCAGTTTTTCGATTTCAGCCGCATCGCCGAAGCCGTTAAGGACAAGATTGACGCCTTGTTTGGCGAATCCCTCGGCGATTCCCAAACCGATGCCGCTGGTGGAGCCCGTTACAACCGCATTCTTTCCCTTTAGCACGTAATTCTCCCTGAGTAATATTTTAAAAATCGCTGCGCTTGGTCGGCGCATTGCTACGGCGCGGTTCAACTCCTGCCACCGCCCGGCCGGTCGCCGGCTCAGGCGTCGGTGTGACCCGAGAGGCAGGCGTGCTTACTTTTTGCTGGATATTTCAGTGACAGAGCCAATCGCTTTTTCGGTGGCGCTGGTTGCAGCCTGAATATTTGCGGTGGCAATATTGGTCATCTGGCTTGCCACCGCCGTCATGTTGTCGAATGCCTTGTTAGTCTGCTCCAACATGTTCTTCATGACCCCGGCAATCACATCGCTGCCGTCTATCGCCGAGGATTTCTTGCGCTCGATTGCAAAAGAGGCGGACTTTGTGAGCTGGCTATAGTTCGCCTGCATCACCGCGCTGACGTCTTTTTGCATGGCCGATACCAGGTCATAAACGTTGCGCCAGTACTCCATCATGCGCTCGGGTTTCGCGATTTGCTGATTAACGCGGGCCATGTCCGACACGTCCTTGGTGGTTGCGAGCTTGCCCGAATTGGCGACCGTGGTTGAATACATTTCGCGTGCAGCTGCCAGATTCAATGCGGTCAGGCGCTGCATGCCTTCAAACGAACTGCGCATAATGGACATAAGCACTTCAGCGCTGGCCTTCTGGGTGACCGATACCTGCTCTAATTCCGGATTGGGATTGGACATAACTGGGCTCCTTAGCGATTTAATTGGCCGCCGCCGCGCCTCGCGGTGGAAGGCACTATCTTTGTAAGGCTCGGGCGGACGGGGAGGCTATCACGTTCCGCCGTGACGCGTAAGTGCCGAACTAATGTTTTTGTAAACACGGGCGTGCGAGTCGCAGCGCCGCCTCTTGCGCTCAGATTGGGCCAGCCGGGGTTGATTTTCCAGCGGAAATCCTGTCGCGGGCGCCGTTCAGCCGAACCCAGGGAAAGGATGCCGACGATCAGGTATCCAGTCACATCGGCGACCACTGTTAAAAATCTTCATGCTGCCGTCATCCCGCCGGTTTTTAATAAAAGTGGCGCGCCCGGGTTGCGTTCGCGTGTAACACGTTAGCAGGCATTCCGGAATTCTTTTTAAAGTCTGCGCTTTAAGCGTTTACGCAGTAATTCAATCCGCTATAATCGCCGCCACTCGGGTCAAAACGAGACTTCGCGCGGTCGAGCGGCCAGCGCGACTAAAAAAGCAGGCACGTGTGAAATTGCGGTTCAGGGAGATTCACGGCACTTAACTCATGCGCCAACACCAGTCCATTCTCGAGTTCAGCCGCGGACGCTATTTCAAGCTTGCCGCCCTGTTGTGCGCAGCCGCCATCGCCGTTTATGCCTGGCATGAGCCGCCCGCCGTCTACCTCAAACCGTACGGCGGAACCTGGCTCGGCTATACGTTAGGCACCATTGCCGCGCTGTTGATCCTCTGGCTGATGCTGCTCGGCATCCGCAAGCGGCGTTATCGCTCGAGCATGGGCACCCTGCAAGGCTGGACATCCGCCCATGTTTATCTGGGCACCAGTCTCATCATCGTGGCGACGCTGCATTGCGGGTTCGAGTTCGGCTGGAACATCCATACACTCACCTACGTGCTGATGATGCTGGTCATCGCGAGCGGTTTCTTCGGCGTGTATTCGTATTTACGTTATCCCGAATACATGACCAACAACCTGGGCGGTGAAACGCTCGAAACGATGCTCCTGAAAGTGGTCGACCTCGAGCGCAAATGCAAACGCATCGCGCTGGATTTGCCCGACGATGTCAATGCTTTGGTTATGACCGCATCGAAAGATGCCGCCCGAAAAAGTGCGTTAGGAGGGAATTTTCGCCGTCAACTCGCAGGCGTAGATCCCACGCATCCCATGCGGCTGGAGCGAGATAAGTTGTTGAAGATGGGCGCGCGCGGCTACTCGGCCGAACAAGCCAAGGCGCATGAGCAACTCGTTTCTGAAATGTCCCGCATCGTAGTGCTCACCGACCGCGTGCGGCGCGACCTGCAGTTGCGCGCACAGATGCAAGTCTGGCTTTATTTTCATGCCCCCTTGTCGTTTGCATTGCTCGCAGCCCTGATCGCGCACGTCGTTTCAGTATTTTATTTCTGGTAACGACGGCGAGCTCGCGATGGAAATTCAAGTCACCTATATCAGCCTCAACCGGCGCGGCGAGCAGCAGCGCGATCAGCAGCGAGTCGCCGGCCCCTCCATAAACATCGGTCGCGGCACGCAATGTCAAATCCATTTGCCCGATCCCCGCGTCGCCCTCCAGCATGCGCTGATTACAGTTTCGGAATCAGGTGCAACGATTGCGGCGGAGCCCGGGCGCATCTTGGTGAATGGACGCGCAGTTGACGGAGTAATACTGGCGGTTGGAGACCGGATCGAACTCGGCCCCTATTTGTTGGAGGTCGAAGCGCCCGCCACCGGCATGTTGCTGGCGCTGACGGTTACCCTCGTGGTGCCGCTGCAATCATTCGGCGACGGCCGGCTCGCCTTGCGACGCCCCCGGCTATCGAAACGCCGGCTCGCCTACATAGGCTTTTTAGGAACGCTATTGTTGTGCCTGCTGGTTCCGATTGCACCTGATTTGCTCGGACATGCGACGACCTCCATCGCCAAAGCGGCGACCGACGGGACCGAAAATATCGTGGACACCACTGCGGCAACTTTCTTGCAAAAGTGGAATCCGGGCCCTGTTTCGCAGGGCCATCAGCCGTTCGGCGCAGACTGCCGTGCCTGCCACCAGTTCCCGTTC
>JANXRI010000198.1 GCA_025353085.1 Betaproteobacteria bacterium | reverse complement strand
CACACCACCGCGCTTTTCGTGCTCAAGGGCAAGGTCCTCGTGAACGGGATAGAAGCCGCAACCGAGGCGGAGCTTGTGCTGTTCGGGCACGACGGCGAGGCCGTCAACGTCGAAGCTGAAACCGACTCGACGATCCTGGTGCTCGACGGCCAGCCGATCGACGAGCCGGTGGTCGGCTACGGACCTTTCGTCATGAACACGCAGAAAGAGATCCGGGAGGCCATCGCCGACTACCAGGAAGGCAGGTTCGCCAGCATACCGGCCACCACGCACTAACCAACAACAATCGAGGAACCATCATGAAAACCCTACTGCAAATCAACACCAGCATCTTTTCCGACGGCGGGCAGTCCAGCCAGCTCGCGCAGCGGTTCGTTGCCGCATGGCGCAAGACGAATCCGGGCGCGAAGGTCAAGGTACGCGACTTCGCCAAAGAACCGGTGCCGCACCTGGACGCCGCGGGCTTTGGCGCGTTCCTCGCCAAACCCGAGGAGCGCACGCCCGCGCAGCAAGCCGCAGCCGGGTATTCCGACGCGCTGATCGCCGAGCTCAAGGCGGCCGACGTGATCGTGCTCGGCCTGCCGCTCTACAACTTCGGGCTGCCCTCCACGCTGAAGACTTATTTCGATCAACTCGGCCGCGCCGGCTCGACTTTCCGCTACACCGCGGAAGGCCCGGTCGGTCTGGTGACGGGCAAGAAAGCTTACGTGTTTGCGGCGCGCGGCGGGTTGTACAAGGGCACCCCGCAGGACACGCAGACCGCCTACGTGCGCGGCTTCCTCGCCTTCATCGGCATCACCGACGTGGAATTCGTCTACGCCGAGGGGCTGGCGATCAGCGAGGCAGCGAAGACCGCGAGCATCGCCGCGGCACACCGCGATATCGCCAACTTGATCGAACCGGTGCCGCTGGCAGCGTAGCTGATTTCAACCGCACGTTGGGAGCGCGAACCGGTCGACTATGTGTCCACGTCTAGAAAATGGCTCAGCCGCTGAGCCAACCTAGTTTGATCACGAGTTTGACATTCCCAGACGACCATCACGCGCCACCCCATCGTACTCAATCGACGGCGGTTCGAAATGTCTCGCTCGACATTACGATTTAATTTCGGGATCCAATAACTTTTGTTGGACTTTGGGGGACGTGACTTGCACGACCGAGAAGAATGCTGATGCCAAAAACAGCCATGTACCATAACGACCGCTTTCCTTGATGCAAATACAAGATCCGGCCGCCCGGGCAAATCCTTTCGATGGAGCCTGAATCTATAGCCCATGGAATGAGCAAGCTTTCTAATTATCATTTCCGGCGAGGTACTTTTTGCCTTTTATCGCGGCCATATTGCGGCTGCGAGCCTCTGGCAAAAGATGATCAGTCATTTAGAGTTGTGCTTCCCTCGCTGAATAAGATCAGCTTTCAATGATTCAACCGTAATCCAAGGCCGTTTAGCGTGAATGATGTCGTGACAGTTTGGACAGACCATGGCCAGATCTTCAGCAGTAGTCACCGAGTCTGGCAAGAGTTCTTCCAACGGCAGTCGATGATGAGCTTGGATTCTGTCCGCGCCCCTTTCCCCGTAAAATGGTGTCGGCTCAAAACCGCAGCACTCGCAGAAGACCTTTCCGTGCGTTGCCTTGAAATGCACCTTTGCATCTTTGACTAATTTTCGGTCTCTTTCTCTGTATGAGTGCAAACGAGTCAATATTCGACCCTCTTTACCTTTGATGTCCTCTTCGAGCGGTGTATGCGGCAAACTCATGATGGTTGTAAGCGCGGCTGAATTTGAAGTCCCGAACTCTGCGGACTGCAAAGCAAGAACGGCATCAGCCGCGTCCCGCAGGCTTCCGTCGTTTATTCCCTTTTCCAGCACTTCGCGATGCTTGAGAATGGCTGCGGAAAGTCCTGGAAACTCGACTTTCAACGCATCTATGGATTTCACATCGCTTGCGATATTTTGAAAGCGCGAAGAAAAATTGATGATCTCTTCACTATGTAAGATGCGCGCAGAAAGCGGCCTGAGCGTCGCAGCGGTGGCTGTTCGGTGAACTATCTCAAACACCATTTGAGAGATTAGAAATCCCTTGTTCTCCAGCGGCCACGAAGCCACGTGGGTCTTGTCTTCACGAGCCGGGTCTGGAAGACGAGCGGCAGCCATGACAAGCGGAACTAAATGAAGCTTTGAGCGATTGTTTGGCTCGTCTTTTCTGAGCCTAGGTTTGCCCTGGAGCATTTTGCCGACCACTTCGGCGGGAATCTTTATGCCGAGAGAGGGTAGTTCCACGGTGATACGCCTATTTACTAGGGAACCCGACGGAACAAATTCGAACTCGCCCCGTCCTCCCGACGATCTCCAGTGAACGGTACAAGTCTCAACCATAGCAGCACCCCTGTGTGCTCGGCGGCGGTCCCGGAGAAAAGGGCGATCCGTCCTAGCTAAAGCGCTATCTGTTGCGTTATTCTATCAATTGAGCACAAAATATGGCGCTGAACAAAAACACAGTATGCAAAATATGCGAAAAGCGTCGTTAAAGATAGCTTCCTTTTTTTCAGGCATCGGAGGGCTAGAACTTGGCCTAGAGCGGGCAGGCTGTTCCGTCACCTTCCAATGTGAAGCAAAGCCGTTCTGTCTCAGCATCTTGGAAAAACATTGGCCGAAGATTCCGCGTTCGATTGACATTCAAAGGGTGGAATATGAAGACGTCCCAGATTCCGATGTTTGGACCGCAGGATTCCCGTGCCAAGACCTCAGCTTGGCGCGTATGGGGACGCGATCTGGGCTTAGAGGGAGCCAATCTGGACTCTTTCATGAGTTTGTGCGCATCGTTAG
>JANXRI010000179.1 GCA_025353085.1 Betaproteobacteria bacterium | reverse complement strand
GCGTCTTCGAGTGCCGCTTGCAGGCCCGCTTGCAATGATGCGCCCGCAACGACCTGGTTCAAAAACACGTACTCCACATTGCCCTCGGTTTTGCGTTCAAGCTGCGCTATCGATCCGCCCTCTTTTTCAAGTCGTTTCCCCAGCGCGGCGGTCGGCGTGCCATCGGCCCCGAATGCGACCTTGGCCGGCATGAGCTTTTTACTCCCGGCCCGATCGGGTGCGCGATCGAGCACGGCGTCTATCTTGACGCCGAGCCGGCGCGGCGTTGCGTAGACGGCAAACGCGGCGTCCTTGCGCACTAAACCGTGCCCAGCCAAACCCTCGGCAATTCCAGTTGCGAACGCTTCGCCCAGGCGCTTGAGCGCTTTCGGCGGTAGTTCTTCCGTGAATAGTTCGACCAGCAGGTTGGCGCTCATGCGGCTTCCCGCTCGCGCAACGCGGCCTGCATGCCGGCGAGATCGATGCCAAGGTTTTCGAGTTGTCCCGGCGGACACATCGGGAATTTGGCGCGCACGCGTGAGTCGAGGTAAGCCTGCGAAACGCTGCGCGCGAGATTCCGAATACGGCCGATATAGGCGGCGCGCTCGGTAACCGAAATAGCGCCGCGCGCATCGAGCAGATTGAACGTGTGCGCCGCCTTTAACACCATCTCGTACGCTGGTAGCGCCAGCTTCGCCACGATCAGATGTTTCGCTTCGCGTTCATAGTCGCTGAAATGCGTGAATAACATTTCAGCGTTTGAAGCTTCGAAGTTATAAGTCGACTGTTCGATCTCATTTTGATGATAAACATCGCCGTAACTGATTCGATCAGTCCATGCGAGCTCGAATATGCTTTCTTTCGCCTGCAAATACATCGCAAGGCGTTCTAGACCGTAGGTGATTTCGCCCGTGATCGGTTTGCAGTCGATGCCGCCGACCTGCTGGAAGTAAGTGAACTGCGTGACTTCCATGCCGTTTAGCCAGACTTCCCAGCCGAGACCCCACGCGCCAAGCGTGGGATTCTCCCAATCGTCTTCGACGAAGCGGATGTCATGCGCCTGGGGATCGATGCCGATTGCGACCAAGGAGCCGATATAGAGGTCGAGGATATCGAGCGGCGAGGGTTTGAGCACGACCTGGTATTGATAATAATGCTGCAGCCGGTTCGGATTTTCGCCATAGCGGCCGTCTTTCGGGCGACGCGACGGTTGAACATACGCGGCGCGCCACGGCTCGGGACCGATCGCGCGCAAAAACGTCGCTGTATGCGATGTGCCGGCGCCGACTTCCATATCGTAGGGCTGCAGCAATGCACAGCCCTGTTGGTCCCAGTATTGCTGAAGCCGCAGTATCAATTGCTGGAAGGTCAGCATCGGGTTTCCGTCGTGCACTTAACGCGTTGGCAAGTCGCGGAGTTTACTGGTTCCACGGATCGCTAGCCACCCTCCGGCGAGCGCCAGCAGCAACGAGAATAAGATAATCGGCAGATTGCCTAACCGAACAAACGGCGTCGCCCCCGCATATCCCTGCACTTCGCCATTAACCGAGTCCGTCGTGAACTCGGGCGCCAACTTCACCACCCGCCCGCGCTGATCGATGATGGCGGTCATGCCGGTGTTCGTGGCGCGCAGCATATAACGCCCGGTTTCGAGTGCGCGAGTCTGGGAGATTTGCAAATGCTGGCGCGGCGCCACTGAGCGTCCGAACCACGCGACATTGCTTACGTTGACGAGCAGCGTGGCCTGCGGCAATTGACGGATGATTTCAGCGCCAAAAACATCTTCATAACAAATATTGACGGCGACGCGCTGGCCAGCGACTTCGAGCGGCTGCTGATTTGCATCGCCGCGTGCGAAATCGAGCAGCGGGATATTCACCACATCGAAAAACCAGCCGAACAGGAATTTCAACGGGATGAACTCACCGAAGGGAACGAGATGTGATTTGCGGTAGGTTTGGGTCGGCGCCGTGCCTAGCGACAACACGCTGTTGTAATACTCATTCGTGCTGCTCGTTTCCGGCACGCCGATCAACACATCGCCGCCATTGCTGCGCGAGTGCGCGGCGAGTGCCGCCAGATAGTCGGCGGGCACCTCGTGCAAGAACAACGGCAACGCGGTTTCGGGCATTACGATGAGCCGCGCGCGACTGGCGACGACGAGGTCGTGATACGCCGCCAAAGTCGGCGCGATACGGTCTGGCTGCCATTTGATGTCCTGGGGGATATTGCCTTGCAGAAGACTCACGCTCACAGGCGTGCCGGTCGGCGTGGTCCACTCGACGTGAAGCAACGCATAGCCGCCGAGCCATAGCGCGAAAAGAATGCATAACGACAGCCAGCGCGCGCGCGTCGACCGTTGGGTTACCGTTTTAATCGAATCGGCGTCGGCAATCATGCGCCGTGAAGACCACAGTGTCACCAGCAGTGCCGCGGTCAGAGCCGTCGCCAATGTGACGCCGTAAACGCCGACGACCGGCAGATAGCCCGCGAGCGGACTCGCGGGAACTTGCGAGTAGCCGAGCGCAAGCCACGGGAAGCCGGTGAATAACCAGCCGCGCACCCAGTCTGCGAGCGTCCACAGTGCGGGCACCACCACGAGTGTGGCGATGAACGAGCGTGGGCCGAGCGCGAAATAGACATAACCGATCGCGGCCGAATAGGCGGCGAGAATGCAGCAAAACACTAACGTCAAGACGGCTGCGAGCAGCGCCGGCATGGCGCCGAAATCGTGCAGGCTTACGTATACCCAGCTCACACCGGCGAGAAAATAACCGAGGCCGAACACGAGACCGATGGCGGCAGCATGGCGCCGGTTGTTCGCCCGCCGCCACAGCACGAGCAGCAGCGCGAGCATTGCGATCAGAACCGGATATAAACCAAACGGCTCGAATCCGAGTACGCCCAGCGCGCCGGCGAGCGCTGCGAGCAGCAGAGGAGGTATGCGAAACAGCGCGCCGGGCAGAACTGCGTTCACGCCGGGATTATCTGGAGCCGGGCTTTTTTTCGACCAGCAATAAATGGAGCCGTCGGCTGTCGGCGCGCAGAATCTTGAAGGTCAGATCATCGACGGTCAACTGGTCGCCGCGTTTTGGCATGCGGCCGAACTGCTTGAGCACCATGCCGCCGATCGTATTATGGTTTTCATCGTCATATTGCGTGCCGAAGGTCGTATTGAATTTGGCAATTTCAGTCACCGCCTTGACTCGCCACGCGCCGCTCTTGTCGGGGATGATGTCGTCCTCGGTTTCGTCGAAATCGTATTCGTCCTCGATATCGCCGACGATCTGCTCGAGCACGTCCTCGATCGTCACGAGTCCTGCGACGCCGCCGTATTCGTCGACCACGATCGCCATGTGATTGCGGTTGGCGCGAAAATCCTTGAGCAGCACGTTGAGCCGTTTTGACTCCGGGATGAATATCGCGGGCCGCAGCATTTCGCGCACGTTGAATTCCTCCTCGCCCGCGTAATAACGCAGCAGATCCTTGGCAAGCAGGATCCCGATCACATGATCTTTGTCGTGCTCGATCACGGGAAACCGCGAGTGGTTGGTCTCGATCACCAGCGGTATGAACTTGTCCGGCGGCTCGCTGATATCGATCACATCCATTTGGGCGCGCGGGATCATGATGTCGCGCGCCTGCATTTCTGCAACCTGCAGCACGCCTTCGATCATCGATAACGCATCGCTGTCGAGCAAATTGCGTTCGTATGCCGAGCGCAGCAGCTCGACCAACTGATCGCGGTCTTCGGGTTCGCGCATCAGCAGCGCGCCGACGCGCTCGAGCCAGGTGGGTTTGGGCTGCTCTTCTATCATGTCGGCGGCCGCTTGGATTGGCCGCGCGCGTGAGTTGCGGCCTTCGCGCGTTTTTTGTTTCGCGCGGACAATACGTCAAGGTACGGATCGGCATATCCGAGGCGCGCGAGAATACGCTTCTCAAGGCTTTCCATATGCGTCGCATCCGTCGCACCCACATGATCGAACCCCTGCAAATGCAGCACTCCGTGTATTGTGAGATGAGCATAGTGCGCGTCACGGCGTATGCCGCGCCGAAACGCTTCACGCGCGACGACGGGCGCGCAGATCGCGATGTCGCCTTCGAGCGGCCGGTGTTGCGAGTAAATGAATGTCAGCACGTTTGTCGCGTAATCGCGTCCACGGTAATTGAGATTAAGCTCGCGCGCTTCGCGTTCGCCGACCAGGCGCAGCGTGACATTCGCGTTCCGGCGCAATGCCGCGCGAACCCAGCGGCGCAACTGGGCGGACGACGGCAGTTGTGCACAACGGGTGCCATACTGAACCGTGAGTGCCAACTCAGGCGTTCGGCCCGGCTTGCGCTTTGGAGTGCCGCTCATAGGCGTTGACGATACGTTGCACCAGCGGATGGCGCACGACGTCGCTCGACTGAAAATGGGTAAACGCGATGCCGCGCACGCGTTTAAGCACCGCGCTTGCCTCGATCAAGCCGCTTTTATGACCGCGCGGCAAGTCGGTTTGCGTCACGTCGCCGGTCACGACCGCTTTGCTGCCAAAGCCGATGCGCGTCAAAAACATTTTCATTTGCTCGGGCGTGGTGTTCTGGGCTTCATCGAGAATCACGAACGCCTGGCTCAATGTGCGGCCGCGCATGAAGGCCAGCGGCGCCACTTCGATTGCGCTGCGTTCGAGCTGCTTGGCGACTTTGTCGTAACCCATCAGATCGTATAGCGCGTCGTACAGCGGGCGCAGATAAGGATCGACTTTTTGCGCCATATCGCCGGGCAAAAACCCCAGTCGTTCGCCCGCTTCTACCGCGGGGCGCACGAGCACAATGCGTTTGACGCTGTCGCGCTCTAACGCATCGACCGCGCAAGCGACTGCCAGATAAGTTTTGCCGGTGCCCGCCGGACCAATCGCGAACGTAATGTCGTGCGCCTGAATCTGCTTGAGATAGCCAACCTGGCGCGGCGTGCGGCCATGCAAATCGGGACGGCGCGTTTTCAAATGCGGTATATCACCACCATCCATAACCGGTTGAGCGCGCGCTTCTATAAGGCCCAATTGCACGTCTTCGACCGACAAACTGTGTTTGGCATTCGCATAAAATTTTTCCAGCGCGGCGGCCGCCAATTGCGTTTGCCGGGGCTCGCCTGAGAGCATGAACCGCTCACCGCGCCGCGCGATCACCACGTCAAACCCGGTTTCGATTTGGCGCAGGTTCTCATCCAGCACGCCGCATAGATTGGCGAGCCGCTGGTTGTCGACCGGCTTGAATGCAACTTCCAGCGGCTTCACGCGTGAACGAGAACTTGTTTGCCGCGCAAGCTATGCGACAGCGCGGCGGTGATTTTGACATCGCTGAATTGGCCGATAAGACCCGGCTCGCCGGCGAAATTGACGATGCGATTGTTGTCGGTGCGGCCCGCGAGTTCGCGCGCATCTTTTTTGGACACCCGTTCAACCAGCACTCGTTGCGCGGTGCCCACCATTGCGGTGCTGATGGTTTGGGCATGGGCGTCCAGCACTGATTGAAGTTGCCGCAGCCGGGTGAGTTTCACTTCATGCGGCGTCGCATCGGCGAGCGTCGCGGCCGGCGTGCCCGGACGCGGGCTGTAGACGAAGCTGAAGCTCGCATCGAACACGACTTCGTCGATCAGTTGCAGCGTGGCCGCAAAATCTTCAGCGGTTTCACCCGGGAAGCCGACGATAAAATCGGAGGTGATTGAAATGCCCGGTCGGACTTTGCGCAGCCGGCGGACGATCGATTTGTATTCGAGCACGCTGTAGCCGCGTTTCATCTGCGCGAGCACGCGGTCAGAACCAGACTGGACAGGCAGATGCACATGATCGACGAGTTGCGGCAAGCGCGCATACACGTCGATCAGGCGCTGTGTGAATTCCCGCGGATGCGAGGTGGTGTAGCGCAAACGCTCGACGCCCGGAATTGCCGCGACGTATTCGAGCAACAGCGCAAGGTCGGCAGCTTCTGCGTCATCCGACCTGCCGCTGATCCGCGTGACGATTTCGCTAACAGCAGCCCTGCCGCGGTAGGCGTTCACATTTTGCCCCAGGAGCGTGATCTCCTTGACGCCCTGTGCGGCGAGTTCAGCGACTTCCGTCAGAATGTCTTCGAGAGGGCGGGACACCTCCTCACCGCGGGTGTAGGGCACCACGCAAAACGTGCAGTACTTGCTGCAACCTTCCATGATCGACACAAATGCGCTGCCGTTCGCAACGCGCGCGGGCGGCAGGCAGTCGAATTTCTCAATTTCTGGAAATGAAATATCAACCTGCGGCTTGCCGGTGGCGCGGCGCGCCGCAATCATCGCCGGCAATCGATGCAGAGTTTGTGGGCCAAATACCAGGTCGACGTATGGCGCGCGCTCGATGATTGCCGCGCCTTCCTGGCTGGCAACGCATCCGCCGACGCCCAGAATGAGATCGGCGCGCCGCTGTTTCAGGTGTTTGACGCGACCAAGGTCGTGAAAAACTTTTTCCTGCGCTCTTTCGCGCACCGCGCACGTATTGAAAAGAATGACGTCGGCGTCTTCGGGCATTGCAGTTTCGACCATGCCGTACGCGGCGTGCAGGACGTCGGCCATCTTGCCCGAGTCGTACTCGTTCATCTGGCAGCCGAACGTCTTGATGTAATACTTCTGCGGCACGCGAGGCTTGTTATTTGCGGCCGAATTGCGCTTGTTCTTGCGGCGTCAGAATATAAATGCGTCCGATATCGCCGTTCATATCAGCGACGACTGCGACCTCTGCGCCAGGCGGCAATGCATTGTGGACGATAGTCCGATTATTCTGATCGTAGATCACACCGCCCGGTGCGAGCTTCACACGGGTGCCGTTGAAATCCATATAAGGCAGCGGATATTGATGCTGACCCACGGTCGTCCGCTTGGCATTCGCAGGTATCGAGCGGAATTGCGCATGCGATAATCCGGCCGCCAGCAATAGCGCCGCGACTAGCGCCGGAAGAAGTTTGCACAGGGTGTCGATCAGGTACTTCAAGCGCAATCTAAAGCCTTTTAAATCAGGTGTCTGCATTATAACTTAGTCGCCAACACGGTGGGCAACGCCGGTCATGTCTGGCGTATCCTCTATCCAAGAACGGGCGCAGACCTTGGGACAGCGCGCCGCAGAAAAGGGCGTGCGGTTTCGCAAGCCCTTTTCCACGAATGCTGGTG
>JANXRI010000185.1 GCA_025353085.1 Betaproteobacteria bacterium | reverse complement strand
ATGAACTCGATCTGCGCGACGACAAGCTGTTTAAGCTCGCGATGGCACTCGAAAAAATTGCGCTCGAAGACGAGTACTTCGTCACGCGCAAGCTGTATCCAAATGTCGACTTCTATTCGGGCATCGTCTATCAGGCGCTTGGAATTCCGACGACCATGTTCACCGCGTTGTTCGCGGTCGCGCGCACGGTCGGCTGGATCGCGCAGTGGAACGAGATGATCGCCGATCCTGATCAGAAGATCGCGCGCCCACGACAACTTTATACAGGGCAGGACAAACGCGAATTCGTGCCGATGAGTAAGCGCAAGTAAGCGAAATCGGTTTAG
Source organism: Betaproteobacteria bacterium (assembly GCA_025353085.1). Taxonomy (GTDB): domain Bacteria; phylum Pseudomonadota; class Gammaproteobacteria; order Burkholderiales; family SG8-41; genus PALSA-1004. The sequence continues at coordinate 2,754 of JANXRI010000185.1, read as the reverse complement.
CGAAACAATTCGAGCGTCATGTCCTACCAGGAATTGCGCGGTAATTCATATTTGTTCGGCGCCAATGCGCCCTTCATCGAAGCCCTGTACGAACGTTATCTCGAAGACCCTGCGGCGGTAGAGCCGCGCTGGCGCAGCTACTTCGACGAACTCCAGAAACTTGACGATGGCGCGCGCGACGTGGCGCATACGCCGATTCAGGAGTATTTCGTTCAGCTTGCAAAAAGCCCGCGCACCGCGGCGTTGCCCGTGCGGGCCGGCGAAAGTTCGCAACTCAGCGAAAAACAGTACGGTGTTTTGCAACTGATAGGCGCCTATCGCTTTCAGGGCGCGCGCATCGCGGCGGTCGATCCGCTGCATCGCCAGGAGCCGCCGGCCGTTACTGAGCTCGATCCGACATACTACGGACTTTCCGGCGCCGACATGGAGACTGTCTTTGGCACCGGGTCGCTCATCGGTCCGCGCGACATGCAGTTGAAAGACATCCTGCAAATGCTGCGGGACACGTACTGTCGCACGATCGGCGCCGAGTACATGTACATGACCGACGTGCCGCAGAAGCGCTGGATCCAGGAGCGGCTCGAAACGTCGCATGCCACGCCGCAATACGACGTCGCGTACAAAAAACATATTCTCGAGCGCCTTACCGCGGCAGAGACGCTCGAGCGTTATCTGCACACGCGGTATGTGGGCCAGACGCGTTTTTCGCTCGAAGGCGGCGACAGCCTGATTCCGCTGCTCGACAATTTATTGCAGCGCGCGGGCGCGTCCGGCGTGCAGGAGCTCGTAATCGGCATGGCGCACCGCGGCCGCCTCAATGTGCTCGTCAACACGCTGGGTAAGATGCCGAAAAATCTGTTCGCCGAATTCGAAGGCAAGCACGATGAATCGACGCTCGCCGGCGACGTTAAATATCACGATGGGTTTTCATCGAACGTGATGACGCCCGGCGGCCCGCTGCATCTGTCGCTCGCATTCAATCCGTCGCATCTCGAGATCGTCGACCCGGTGGTGGAGGGCTCGGTGCGCGCGCGTCAGCATCGCCGGCGCGACAAGACCGGCAGCCAGGTCTTGCCGGTGCTGATTCACGGCGACGCTTCATACGCGGGGCAGGGTGTCGTGATGGAAACCCTCAACCTCGCGCAGACGCGCGGGTTTGGCACCGGCGGTACCGTGCATATCATCATCAATAATCAAATCGGTTTCACGACGTCGGACTTGCGCGATGCGCGTTCGACACTGTATTGCTCGGACGTGTCGAAGATGCTCGAAGTGCCGATCTTTCATGTGAACGGCGACGATCCCGAAGCGGTGTGTTTTGCGACCGAAATCGCGCTCGATTACCGCATGAAATTCGCGAAAGACGTGGTGCTCGACCTCGTGTGCTATCGCCGGCTCGGCCACAACGAGCAGGACGAGCCGATGGTCACGCAGCCGCTGATGTATAAAAAAATTCATCAGCATCCGACGCCGCGCAAACTCTACGGTGAGCGTCTGACTGCGGAAGGCGCTGTCAGCGACACCGAAGCGGAAGACATGGTCAAAACGTACCGCACCGCACTCGACGGCGGTTATCACACCAACCAGACAATATTGTCGAACTACAAGCCGCCGTTCGAAGTCAACTGGAAGCCCTTCATCGGCACCAGGTGGAATGAAAACGACGACACTCGCCTGCCGCTCGAGACATTGAAGCAACTCGGCCGCAAAATCGCCGAAGTGCCGGCCAATTTCAAGCTGCATCCGCGCGTCGAGAAAATCATGGCGGACCGGCGGCTGATGGCGGAAGGCAAGCTCCCGCTCGACTGGGGAATGGCCGAAAATCTCGCGTATGCGACGTTGTTGAACGAAGGCTATTCGGTGCGCGTTTCGGGCCAGGATGTCGGCCGCGGCACGTTTTTCCACCGCCATGCAGTGCTGCACGACCAGAACCGCGAAAAGTGGGACCAGGGCACATTCATGCCGCTGCAGCATGTCAGCGAGCAGCAGGGCGACTTCGTGATTATCGACTCGGTGCTGTCAGAAGAGGCGGTGCTCGGATTCGAATATGGTTACGCAACGTCCGGCCCCAATGAGTTGGTGGTCTGGGAAGCGCAGTACGGCGACTTCGTGAACGGCGCGCAGGTCGTGATCGATCAGTTCATCACGTCCGGCGAGATTAAGTGGGGCCGCATGTGCGGGCTCACGTTGATGCTGCCGCACGGTTACGAAGGCGCGGGTCCCGAACACTCGTCCGGCCGCATCGAGCGCTTCCTGCAGATGTGCGCCGATTACAACATGCAAGTCTGCATTCCCGCGACACCGGTGCAAATGTATTACCTGCTGCGCCGCCAGATGGTGCGCCCGTACCGCAAGCCGCTGATTATTTTTTCGCCGAAAAGCCTGCTGCGCCACAAAGAATCGGTTTCGCCGCTCGAAGAATTCGCCAACGACAAATTCAACCCGGTCAACGAGGATTGGGACGACACCATCGACCCCGCGAAGGTCAAGCGCGTCGTCTTTTGCAGCGGCAAAGTGTTTTACGACCTGCGCGCGGCGCGGCGCGAGCGCAACATCGCCGATATTCCATTGATCCGCATCGCGCAGCTCTATCCGTTCGCGCATGAAGCGTTCGTCGCGCAAATTGAAAAATACAAAAGCGCGACTGAAATTGTGTGGTGCCAGGAAGAGCCGCGCAATCAGGGTGCCTGGCATCGCATTCAACATTACCTGATGCGCCACCTTTTACCGCACCAGACGCTCACGTACGCCGGG